>CAZEIT010000187.1:0-5210 GCA_964512515.1 uncultured Desulfobulbus sp. | reverse complement strand
AAATTCTACTTTTCAAAAGGACTAATTTTAGGGGGGATTACCCCTGTGGATGTGGCTCAAAGAGGAGTGGTCAGGCAGAGTTTCGCTGGGCGCAAGCCCGAGGAATTCCTGTAGGGACAGGGCATCGATGCCTTTAAATTTTTTTTCTTAACCAATCAGCAGCATGCGGAAGTAGCGGCCCAGCAGGGTGGACTTGCGGCCGTGGTTATTGGCGTAGAACGGGGCAGACAGGTTTTCGACGTGGCATCAATTAAATCCTTCCTGGCACAGGAACTTCTGTAGCCGCTCGTAGAAAACATGCCCCTTACTCTGAGGCATCTGCTCATACGAAAGCTACATACTGCGCTACTGTTCCTTGCTCCGGCCAAGACTCATGATGCCCTCCTTAAAAATATCATTAGACCATTATGCCCTAGCCAGATACCATGGCCCGAAGAGTGCACGTCAATGCTTGATTCCAGGAGGTGCGTCGTATGAAATTGAATAAAACAAGAACTGAAACCGACAGTATGGGAGCCATTGAGGTCGCCGCCGATCGCTATTGGGGCGCGCAGACTGAACGCTCCCGCATCAACTTTCCCATTGGCGGCGAGCGCTTTCGCTTTACCCGCGCCTTTATTCGTGCCTTAGGCATTCTCAAGAAATGTGCTGCCCAGACCAATGGCGAGCTTGGCCTGCTATCGCAGGATACGGTGGAGCTGATTGTCCGGGCTGCGGATGAAGTGATTTCCGGTGCACTGGATGCGCATTTTCCCCTGAAGGTTTTCCAGACCGGTTCCGGCACTCAAACCAATATGAACGCCAACGAGGTCATTGCCAACCGGGCCATTGAACTGGCTGGCGGGGTCATGGGTTCCAAAACGCCCATCCATCCCAACGACCATGTCAACCACAGCCAAAGCAGTAACGACGCCTTCCCCACTGCCATGCACATCGCGGCAGTGGAGCAGCTTGAAGATATCCTCTTGCCGGCGGTGATGCAACTGCGGGATACCCTGGCGGACAAGGCAAAGCAGTATGACCAGGTGGTCAAGGTTGGTCGTACCCACCTGCAGGATGCCACCCCCATTACCCTTGGCCAGGAAATAGGAAGCTGGGTTGCCCAACTGGATGCGGCCATAGCTGGAATTGGGCGCGCCATTCCTGACCTGTGTGCGCTGGCCATTGGCGGCACTGCAGTGGGCACAGGCCTGAATGCTCACCACAAGTTTGGTGAACTTACCGCAGCCAGAATCGCGGCACAAACCGGCCGCCCCTTTTATTCTGCAGCCAATAAATTTGCCGCCCTTGCCGCACATGATGCCATCGTGGCGGCCAGCGCCAGCCTGCGTACGCTTGCAGGCAGCCTTATGAAAATCGCCAACGATGTGCGCTGGCTGGCCAGCGGGCCCCGTGCAGGCATTGGCGAAATTCTTATTCCGGAAAACGAACCTGGCTCCTCGATCATGCCGGGCAAGGTCAATCCCACCCAGTCAGAGGCAATGACCATGGTGGTGGTACAGGTGTTTGGCAACGATACAGCTATTGCCTTTGCTGGATCGCAGGGCAACTTTCAGCTCAATGTCTTTAAACCAGTGATGATTCACAATCTGCTTGAATCCGTGCAATTGCTGGCAGATGCTTGCAGGGCTTTCAATGAGCACTGCGCGGTGGGTATCACGCCGAACCTGGCAGTGATAACAGAGCATCTGCGCGATTCGCTAATGACCGTTACTGCCTTAAACCCGCATATTGGCTATGAAAAGGCGGCGGAAATCGCCAAAAAAGCACACAAAGATGGCACGGCCTTAAAAACTGCCGCATTAGAGCTGGGTTATGTGAGTGATGCCGAGTTTGAAGAGTGGGTGCGTCCCGAAAAAATGCTAAGCCCGTTTTAGGCGATTGAATTTCGGCTTGATCCGAGGCTTTCCACTCTGTTTATGGTGCAGTCGGATCAAGCCGGAATTACTAAAATCAGAAATGGGCTTAGGGAGGGATTATTTGGCTGGTGCAGCCTCTTGTTTGAGTTGATCGACCTCTTTTTGGGCCTGCTCTGCCTTTTGCTGGTTTCCTCAGCCTGCTGCTTGGTTTGAAATTCGTCGAACACCTTCCATACTGCCAGACAACCGTCAGGAACGAAAGGTTCCTTCTTGCTTAAACCCTTATCGGCAAAATCTGAAAAATCCTTGGCATAGCGATACGATCTGCGGATGGTATTGGCAAGGATCTGCTCCGGAACACTTTTTTGGTCTTTTTCCGTGATAAAACACTTGGCTTTGTCCATGGTCAAGGGGGGGCTGAATCACTCCCGTTCAACCTTGCCTGTTTTCGGGTTGACTGCCAATATCCGCGAACGCTCTTCTTCGAGTCTGTGCCAGCCATTATTAAAAAACAGTACATTACCATTGGGCAGGAAGCCGGCATGGTGAGGGCCGAAGAGCCGCTGATCACCACTATCAAGAAACGATGGACATTTGCTTTTCCATACATGCACGGGTTGCCCCAGCGCAGCTGGATTTCACCAGTTTTATAGCTGATGAGGTAAAGCTCGCCAAAATTGCGCGAGTTCAGTAAAATTTGGTTGGTTTCCGGAAGACACTCCTCACCGCGTTGGAGTGGGACCAGTCAGGGCCTGTCATGTAGCGGGCCGCCTGAGGCAGAACGAAATTGATGCCGAATTGCTTCTCGCCCGCACCGAGATGGTCCCATACCATGGCCAACCACTTTGCCTTTTGGGCTGATTCCCGGCACATAATCAGGCCACGGTCCTTTGGTGACCTTGCCATAACTGGGTCTTCATGGTCGGGGCGAGAGGATTCGAACCTCCGACCTCCTGCTCCCAAGGCAGGCGCGCTAACCAGGCTGCGCTACGCCCCGACAAAATGAATACTGCTCTGTCTTGATCAGCCAGATCGTCTATCGTGGCGGTGGATTCTTGAGTACCAGCGGCCAGTATTTGCAATCTGTCTGCATTTTGAGTACTTCTTGAAGACAATGCTTTAGGGCAATGTCGCTGTTTCGTATATACTGTTCTCATTTTTTCGTCAATACATTCTGGCAGGTTCAGCGGCCTCACTTGGCCAGATTCGTACTGATGCAGGCCCAAACCGCTGTCAATACATCACCATGCGGCGTTTTTATCTTCCATCCGAGCTCATTCCTGCCTTAAACCAAAAAAAATTTGTTCTTGAAGGGCAAGAGGCCCGACATATGGCGCTGATCTTGCGTTTGCGTGCAGGCGAGGATGTGGAATTTTTTGATGGTAGCAGCCAGGTCTTGCGCGCACGCCTGCAAACGGTGGAGCCGGGCCGCGTTAGTCTGGTTATTTTAGAGCGTCACCAAGAGCCTGCGCCGGCATATCCACAACTTACCCTTGCCCAGGCCCTGCTCAAGGGTAACAAGATGGATTTTGTGGTGCAGAAAGCCAACGAACTGGGGGTGCACGCCTTTTTGCCGCTTGTCACCAGGTTTTGTGAAAAGCGCAGCGGAGGTGAGGCAGCGGCTGCACGCTGGCAGCGCATTGTTATTGAATCCTGCAAGCAGTGCAAACGAACAGTGCCCTTGCAGGTTGCGCCTTCCCAGCCTGTGTCGCTGTTAACAGAAACCGATTTTTCCTGGGCAGCTTTGCGCCTGGTAGCCTGGGAAGAGGAGCAGCAGGCCGGTTTGCCCATTGCTGCCCTGGAGGCAAACACCGGCCCTGTTTGTCTGCTTATCGGGCCGGAGGGCGGCCTGCACCAGGAAGAACTGACCTGGCTCAAGGAGCAGGGCTTTCACTCTTTTTCCCTGGGTGGGCATGTGCTCAGGGCTGAGACCGCCGCTATAGCTGCCGTGGCCATTGTCCAGTACCTTTCCGGTGCGCTTCGTCCACAAATATGATACATCCATGATATTTCAACAAAATATGTACAAATGCCATGATGTCGGAGCAAAAACCGCAATCAGGTTCAAGGTAAGGTTATGCGGGCAGTAGTGCAACGGGTCAGTCAGGCGCAGGTGATGGTGGATGGCATTGCAACAGGTGCAATTGCAGACGGCTTGGCGGTGCTTTTGGGTGTGCATGCGCAGGACACCAACCAGGATACGGCCTGGATGGTGGACAAAATCCTTAACCTGCGTATCTTTTCCGATGAGCAAGGCCTGATGAACCGTTCCCTGCTGGATGCTGGCGGCGCTTTGTTGGTAGTTTCGCAGTTTACCTTGCTGGGCGATTGTCGTAAAGGCCGCCGCCCTTCCTGGCACGAGGCTGCCCCGCCGGAAAAGGCCAAAGCCATGTACGAAGCCTTTCTTACCCTGTGCCGTGAACGGCAGATTCCACTTGCAAGCGGCGTGTTCCAGGCCATGATGCAGGTGAGTCTGTGCAATGACGGCCCAGTGACTATCCTGCTGGATTCCCATAAAAATTTTTAACCCTCTCTTGTTCCCCCTATGAACGATTTGTCTCTTGGCTCCCTCTGCCATGGCTTTCGCCTGGATCAGCGCGCCTATCTTGCCGAAATTCAGTCCACAGTCTTTCTGTTTACCCATACCGTGCTTGGCTGCAAGGCCTTGGCCATCAAGAATGACGATGCCAACAAGACCTTTTGCATCTCCTTCCGCACTGTTCCAAGCGACTCCACCGGTGTTGCCCATATCCTTGAACATGCCGTGCTCATGGGGTCCAAGAAATACCCGGTACGGGACGTATTTGGCGAAATCCACAAGGGCGGTCTGCTCACCTTCTTGAACGCCATGACCGGGTCTGACAGTACCTACTATCCCTTTGCCACCCGCAATCTGCGTGAATATTTCAACATCATGGATGTGTACTGTGATGTTGTGTTTCATCCGCTGCTTTTGGCCAGTACCTTTGCCCAGGAGGGTTGGCATGTGCATCTGGAAGAGGAGAAGGCTGCCCTGCAGTATATGGGAGTGGTCTTCAACGAAATGAAGGGAGCCTATGCCGACCCTTTACGCAGCCTGGTGCATGATGTTTACAAGGGGCTCATGCCCGGCTCCACCTATGCGCACGAATCCGGGGGCGACCCACGTGCCATTCCAGATCTCAGCTATGAGCAGTTCAGGCAGTTCCATGCGGTGCACTATCACCCCTCCAACAGCACTCTGTTCTTTTATGGCGATGCGCCGCTGGAGGAGGAACTGGCCTATGTGCAGGAGCAATTCCTTGCCCGCTACCAGGAGGCAGGCCCGCTTGCCCAGTGCGAAGAGGGTCATACGCCGCAGGCGCTGCAAAC
>CAZEIT010000186.1:0-5221 GCA_964512515.1 uncultured Desulfobulbus sp. | reverse complement strand
GTTTATCCCAATCCGCTTATCAATGTCATGCGCATCCTATCGATTTATTTGTTTATATTGACGATTCTCTTTGCTTCAGTCGTTCATGCCAAGGTACCGGCCACCCAGGTCATGACCCTGTACCGCTTCAATGGCCCGGCAACTATTCCCTACTACGAGATTTCCAGTTTCCGCGCACGGGGAACCGCGTCTCCGGCAGGTACTCTGGCACAGGGCAGTTCGGTGGTGCCCTGTCTGGTACTTGACGGTGGCGAACCGCTTACCGATAACCGTGGCGTGCCCTATGTGGGTTTTCAGGTGATTGTCGATAGCCGTACGGCCACACCAACTGCAACAGCGCGTTTCCTTGCGGCAAGAAAGGAACGCCAGGGTTTGCTGGTGCAGAACAATCATTGCTCGGCGGATGTTCGTTATGTGCTTGATATCCGCAATCTGTACGATATGAGTAAACCGCCGCTTTTTGAACCGCAACCCGCAAACGCAGCAATGCCGAAGCAGCCTGCATCCAGCAGCACAACGGATCAGATCGTGCGCGCCTTTCATAACTCCTTATATTGTGAGGCGGTCAATCGGCAGTTGACCAATCGTCGCGCCTCCCTGAACCATGCCTGGGTGCAGTTCATGCAGGAGTCCAGTACCCACTGGACTCAGAGCCAGCTTGAGCGTGCCCGCCATCTGGACTACACCATGCGCACCGCTATTTTCGAGGGTCATCTTGAGCGGGGCTGCAATGCCTACGGCACCTGTGAACGCAACATCGTTGCCCTGTCAATCCGCAACCGCGCCCGCGAATCATGTTTTCAGCGGCATGGTTGCACCTCGCCGGAGGATTTCACCGGCGTATGCAGCGCGGTTTCGCAGTACAACATCTGGGACGAGTACCTGACCCAGATCTCCGGGCTGACTTCGTGTTTCCTCCGCAACGACCTCGCAGCAGCGACGGGCACTGCCGGGCGCGATTACCGGCATTTGCAGCAGTTGTATCGACAAAACGTCTCTGATGTGGAGCGTATTCTTTACGGTGATGACCGCGATTTGCAGGAAATTTTTCCTGGCAATTCATTGGCTGATTTGAAGGGACTGAAACATTACTATCATGCTCCAGCCATGGGGAAATGCTTTCCCCAGTACCAGCGCATTGAGTACATGTCCGGCGCAGTGGCTCGCAAGGGCAGGGATTTTGCCCTGATAGCCGATACGCGCATACAAGTCGGCGAGAAGAAAGGCAATGGCTATCTTTTCCGTTCTTTTCGCGTACTCAGCGGGCCAGAGCGAGATGATGCACGGGTAGTGGATAACTACCCTGGTTTTATTGTAGACAGCCGCAGGGTCACCTTACAGCCAGCCACTCGTTGCAGCCCCTATGGTCTTCCTTCAGGTTGTGACTTTACCACGGTGGGACGTTACCGAAAAACGCCATCTTGGGTAAACGAAGGAAAACCGCTTGAGGTGCGTTGCCGGGTTATCAATCGGGGGGAACAATGTCAGGCTACGCCCACCAAACAAACAGCCCGGGTAGGCGGCAAGTGTGATACGGAAATGCGCCCATTTACCGGTGTCAGGTAGCGGTGCTAGGTTTCATCCCTTGCTATTCCATTTCCAGATCAAAGAAGATATCAAGGAGGCGAAGCAAATGCGACGCAGGCGTACAAGAGGTGCTCCGAGGAGCATTTGCTAGAGCCGGCACAGATAGGGCTTTGACATGGGAATAGAATTATGCCAAAAGCGAAGGGCCGGGATGGTTCAGTACTTCATGACAAAGCCAATGGTGGAAAAGACCTTTGCAGCCTTGAACGATCCTAGGGGGAGCTTAACAGCGGAGCAAGAGCTGCAGCGCTGTTTTCCTGCTACGCACTCATAGTCAACGTTCCGTATTCCCGTTTGATTTGTGCCGCTTACTGCAGCCTGTGGTGCGCAGCTTTTCCGGCTTAGCTTTTGACACCCGAGCAGCCTTCCGGTACTATACGACTTTTTAACTGAACCTGGGGGAATAATGGGCCAAATCGAACTCAGCGCCAGCCAGGAGGATTACCTTGAGGCCATCTACCTGATTGCGCAGGAAAAGCATGCAGCCCGCGCCAAGGATATTGCCCAGGCCCTGAAGGTGCGTGCTTCGTCTGTAACCAGTGCCCTGCGCACGCTTTCTGCGCTGGGGCTGGTGAATTACACGCCGTATGACCTCATCACCCTGACCTCTGAAGGAGATGGTCTGGCGCGGGACATCGTTGCCCGGCACCAGGCACTCAACAAGTTCCTCATTACCGTGCTGGGGGTGGAACCAGCCGAAGCCGACAAGGCTGCCTGTAGGCTGGAGCACGCTGTGTCCAAACCGATTCTTGAGCGCTTTATCAAATATGCCGAATACGTGGAGCGCTGTCCGCGTGGGGGGATTACCTGGGAATCGGGTTTTGGCTACTACTGCACCAATAACTGCAGCGACACCGATTGCTCACGATGCCAGCGGCCCGGCTCCCATCAGGAGGAAGGCTGATTTTCCGGTCTGCGATAAATGCCGATTGATCAAGGCCCCAGAGTGTATCTCTGGGGCTTTTTTATTGCGGGTCACGAAATACGCATAGGCAAACCCAGGCTGCAACTCAGGTGCAAGGCCGCCAAGTGCCGTCCAGAAGCAATTGGTGGGGTTTGAAGGCCTTCTTGTAGGCCATCTCTGAAAGGCCATCGATCCAATAGCCAAGGTACAAATGGGGGATGCGGTGTTTGCGGCAGAAGGAGGCCAGATTGAGGATATTGAAGGTGCCTGGGCTGCGCCAGCTTTGGTCCGGGTCAAAATAGAAGTAGACTGCATTGAGCCAACCGGGCGCCGCATCGACAATAGCCACCCCAACCAGATCGCTCCCAGCCCAGTAGCGCAGTTCAAAGCAGGTGCTGATGGTGGTGATAAAAAAATGGCTGTAGTAGCTCTGTGCCTGGCTGCGCATATTGTTAAAGCGAATGCGCAGAAATTTGTCGAGCAGGCCAAGGCTTCTGATTGACATGGCAAGAGGGGCTTGCTGCACTACAATGTCTTTGTTTTTACGCAATATTCGGCGCTGGGTGCGGTTAGGCTGGAAGGCAAGCGGATCCAGGCGGATGGACACGCACAGGGCGCAATGGGGGCAGTGCATGGTGTACATGTGGTTGCCATTGCGGCGGTAGCCGTTGGCCAGTAAGTCGCCCATGGTCTTGTTGTCCATCCGCGTGAAGGCTGCCTGATGATATACTGCATGTTGGTTCAAGCCATAGGGGCACAGGCTCGAGGCACAGCCGAATTGCTGCTGCAACTCCGTGCTCAGTTTGGGCGCGAAGGTGGGAAGAGAGGTGTCGGCATGGTGCATGGCTGGGCGTGTGTCAACAAATTTTAGGGGGCAGGAGCGGTGATGGGGGAATCTGTTTCTCCAATGTTGTGTGCCGAGATCGGTGCTGAAATGGGGCTGTCGCCTGTTTCATCCAGATAACGCTGCAGTTGTGCAGGCGTGTTGATATTGTTCCAGGCCGGGCTGAGCTGAGCTGGCGCCTTGGGAGTGCGCACTCCCTCTACTTGTCTCACTTGGTTGATACGCCAGTTGCCGCTGGCAGCCAACTGTTCCAGATAAGGCAGGCACTGTCCGCTATATATGGCAAAAAGCGGTTCAACCCGCTGACCCGTGTCCAGGCGGGGCAGAACTGCCAGCCCACCCTGCCGCGCTTCTGCTATGAGCCAGGCAATGGCATCAGCATGGGCAGCGAGCAGATCACAGGCCAAAACCAGCCAAAGGGCATCAGGGCGAAAACGAAGCGCAGCCAGAATGCCGGCAAGCGGGCCTTGAACACCGTTTACATCGCAAAGCCTGGTCAAGTGGGTCAGCGCGGCAGGGATCGCCCCGTTTCCAGCCAGGAACACCTCATCCACAAAGGGACGCACGGTGCAGACAATCCGCTCCAGCCAGGAGCAGCCTGCCTGATTCAACAGGTGCTTGGGTTGGCCCATGCGGCTGCTCTTGCCGCCAATGAGTACACAGGCAAGCAGCGGGGCAGGGGTGATCGTCTCCTGACCCATGCTTTACCTGGCCGGGGCTGGAAAAAGCCCGGCCGCCTCGCCCCGCCGCATCAGCTCGTCAATGGCCGTCAGGCCTTCCTGGCCAATATCCTTGGAAAAGTCGTTTACATAGAGCCGGATATGGCTCTGCATTACCTCGGGTTCAATTTCCTGGGCATGGCAGCGAATGTAGGGGAGTCCCGCTTCCGGGTGGGCATCGGCCCACAGGATACTGCGGCGGATGGCCGTTGCCACGGCCTGGTGCAGATGGTCAAGCTCTTTGCGCAGAACAATGCAGCCCAGCGGGATAGGCAGGTCGGTTTGCTCTTCCCACCATTCACCCAGATCCTGCAAACAGGTTAAGCCGTGTTGCTGGTAAGTGAAACGACTTTCATGAATAATGACTCCAGCTTCCACTGCACCAGCAGCCAGTGCTTCCATTATGCGGTCAAAACGCATGATAACGACTCGACTGCCGGGCCGGTATAGTTGCAGCAGCAGGGCTGCAGTGGTGTAACGGCCAGGAATGGCGATGCGCCACTGGGATGGGTCTGCCGGCTTGGCTTTGGGTCCGGTAATGAGCAGTGGGCCACAGCCGCGGCCCAGGGCCGCGCCTGTGGGCAGCAGACGGTAGTTTTGGCGAATGTGGCCATAGGCATGGAAGGACACCTTGGTAATGTCCAATTTTGTCGCCATTGCCCACTCGTTTAAGGTTTCGACATCCTCAAGCTCAGGTTGGGCCAGCCGGGCACCGGCCAATTCCACCTGGCCGTTCACCAGGGCATTGAAGATATAGGTGTCGTTGGGGCAGGGCGAATAACCCAGGGTCAAGAGAGGCTGTGCAGCCATGAGTCCTCCTGAAAAAGAAGAGCTGCGGCCTGGCCGCAGCGTATGCAGGCTTCTTGCAAGCGCCACTGCTGCTTATCCGGGTCATCAACCAGGTTGGAGATGCAGCGCAGTTCTGCAAAGGGTAGCTGAAAGTGAGCGCACACCCGCGCCAGGGCAGCACCTTCCATGTTTTCACAGAGGGCGTCCGGGTAGCGGGCAAGAATCATGTCGCCGCGTTCTTTGTCGCCGCTGGCGCAACTCAGGGTAATAAACCGGCCGCTGCTACAGACGATACCGGCCGCACCAAGCTGTTTGTGTATATGCCTACGCAGGGTTGCATCCGGGTAAAAGGACGCGGGCAGATTGCAATTTTTCACA
>CAZEIT010000185.1:0-5226 GCA_964512515.1 uncultured Desulfobulbus sp. | reverse complement strand
TTTTCCGGTTATTGCCCGCAACACCACAGAGTTAGAGGCCAATATGCTGGTGAACATCACTAACGATGCCTGGTATGGCCGCTCCAGCGCGCCGGTACAGTCACTGGCCATGGCAGTGCTGCGCGCAGTGGAAAACAGACGCGCCCTGGTGCGCTCCGCCAATACCGGTATCAGCGCTTTTGTCGACCCGCTTGGCCGCATCAGCGGGGCAACAGCCATTTTCACCGAGGCCGCGACTGCAGAGGATATTCCCCTTATGCAGTCGAAAACCGTGTTTACCCGCGTAGGTCATTATTTTGGCCTGTTCTGCGCCTTTCTCATCCTGCCCCTGGTGTTGACAGGCCTGCTGCACAATTCCGACAAGGGCGGAAAAACGCCTCCCACCCAGGGACAGCCCGCAAAAAAAGCAGGCCGTCCTTGAAGTCTTGCTCTGCTTCTGTTTATTATACGCGCTTATCTTTCTCATATTTTGGCTGTATGCATTTCCTACACAACAAGGTCAACGAGGTTGAACCATGGCAGATATCACTGAATCCGCGGAATCCAAACAATTGTTAGCTGGCCTGAAGGGCCGTATGCTCGCCCTTAAGGAGCATCTTTGACCTGGATAACAAGCGGGAACAGATCGAACTGCTGGAGCGCCAGACCCTAAGCCCTGGTTTCTGGGATAATCAGGACAAGGCCAAGGACGTGCAGCGGCAATTGGGCCAGCTTCAATCCCTGGTTGGCATCTGGGAAAAGACCTATGCAGATCTGGAAGATGCGGATCTGCTGCTCGACATGACGGTTGAAGAGCGGGACGAAGACAGCTTTCAGGATGTAGTGGCAAGCCTTGGCGGTCTGCGCGAGCGCATCGACATGGTTGAGCTTCAGTGCATGTTCACCGGCGAGCACGATGCCAATAACGCTATCCTCACCATCCATGCGGGCGCGGGCGGCACCGAGGCACAGGACTGGGTGGGCATCCTCATGCGCATGTACCTGCGCTGGGCCGAGGCCAGGGGCTTCAAAACCGATATCCTTGACCTCCTGCCCGGCGACGAGGCAGGTACCAAGAGCGTGACCATGCTTATCAAGGGCAAGGATGCCTATGGCCTGCTCCGTTCGGAAATCGGCATCCACCGGCTGGTGCGCATTTCACCCTTTGACTCCAGCGGCAGGAGACACACCTCCTTTGCTTCGGTCATGGTCATGCCGGAGCTGGATGACAGCGTCAACATCGAGATCAACGATAAGGACCTACGCATCGACACCTACCGCTCAAGCGGCGCAGGCGGCCAGCACGTCAATAAGACCGATTCGGCCATCCGCATCACCCATTTCCCCACCGGCATCGTGGTGCAGTGTCAGAACGAACGCTCCCAGCACAGCAACAAGGATATGGCCATGAAGATGCTCATGGCCCGTTTGTATGAGCTGGAACGCGAAGAGCAACTGCGCGCCCAGGAAAACTTGCAGGGTGATAAGAAGGATATTGCCTGGGGCAGTCAGATCCGTTCCTATGTGCTTCAGCCTTACCGGTTGATCAAGGACCACCGTACCGGGGTGGAGGAAGGCAATGTCGATGCCGTGCTCGATGGCCGGTTGGATGGTTTTATTCGGGCCTATCTGCTCTGGCAGAAATAAACGAGGAGGAAGGTCATGGCTAGGACGGTGCGCGCCATGCAGGAGGAACGGGAACAACTGGTTTTGTCTCCCCATGCCTGCTTGAGCAGTTGTTCCTGCGGGCGGATGCGCCCGGAGGAAGACGAATGTGTGCTGCGCACCTCTTTTCAGCGCGACCGTGACCGGATTATCCACAGCAAGACCTTTCGCCGGCTCAAGCACAAAACCCAGGTTTTCCTGGCCCCGGCAGGCGATCATTACCGCACCCGCCTGACCCATGTGCTGGAGGTGTCGCAGATTGCCCGCACCATGGCCGTCTGCCTGCGGCTGAACGAATACCTGACCGAGGCCATTGCCCTGGGCCACGACCTCGGCCATACCCCTTTTGGCCATGCTGGAGAATATAGCTTAAACCTTTTGCATCCCAGGGGGTTTAAGCACTTTATTCAGAGCCTGCGTATTGTCGATTTTTTGGAAAACGACGGCAAGGGCCTGAACCTGACCTGGGAAGTGCGCAACGGTATTGTCAAGCATTCCAAGGGATACGGTGAAATCCTGCCGGAAGACTCCCCCGAACTGGCCGCCACCCTGGAGGGCCAACTGGTACGGGTGGCCGACATCATGGCCTATGTCAACCACGACATGGACGACGCCATCCGCGCCGGTATGATTTCTCCGCAGGATCTGCCCGCGCATCTCAGGCGCGTTTTGGGCGAGCGCTCCTCCCAACGCATCAACGCCATGGTGCGCGACCTGGTGAGCACTACCCTTGCCGGAGATGACGGCAAACTGCACCTGAGCGACGGCATGAATGAAACCATCACCGAGCTGCGCGCCTTTCTCTACGACCATGTCTACCGCAACTACCGGGTACACAACGAGTTCGTCAAGGCGCAGCGTATTATTCGTGAGCTGTACGCCTATTTCCTGGAGCACGAGCTGCCTGGCGGCGATTTGCATGCAGGCTGCGCAGAGCTAGCAGTACCTGCAAATGCAGATGAAGAGCGCGAGCGTCACCGCCGGGTCTGCGACTTTATTGCCGGTATGACTGACCGTTACGCCATTACCCTGTATACGCAGCTCTTCATGCCCCGACCCTGGAGCGTGCTCTGACAGGATCCTCCCGGCTCACTACTGCCCTTTTCTTTAACCCCCGAACTATTTTCAATGGAAGCATCTGTACAGCAATCTGAAAACGCAGGCGGCCTCGGCAAAACCTACGAGTTCACTGAAGTAGAACAACGCTGGCTTGCCAAATGGCTGGACGACAAGGCCTTTGCCGCTGCCATGGAGGCAGGCAAGGAGGCTTTTTCGATTGTCATCCCGCCGCCCAATGTCACCGGCGTGCTCCACATTGGTCATGCCCTCAACAACACCCTGCAGGATATCCTGGTGCGCTACCACCGCATGCGGGGCGACAACACCCTGTGGGTGCCGGGCACCGACCATGCCGGTATCGCCACCCAAAACGTGGTGGAGCGACAACTGGCCAGCGAAGGCAAAAACCGGCACGATCTGGGCCGCGAGGCCTTTATCGAGCAGGTCTGGCAGTGGCGGGCGGAAAAGGGCGGCACCATCATCAATCAGTTGCAACGGCTGGGCGCTTCCTGCGACTGGGAGCGCGAGCGCTTCACCATGGATGAGGGGCTTTCCCAGGCAGTGCGCGAGGTCTTTGTGCGCCTCTACAACGAGGGCCTGATCTACAAGGGATATTACATCATCAACTGGTGCCCGCGCTGTCACACTGCTCTTGCCGATGACGAGGTAGACCATGAAGAGGGCGACGGCACCTTATACCACATCCGCTACCCAGTGGTCGGTGGCACAGGAGAAGTCGTGGTGGCCACCACCAGGCCGGAAACCATGCTGGGCGACACTGCCGTGGCCGTGCATCCGGAGGATGAGCGCTACCGCCATCTGCACGAGGCCATGATCGAGCTGCCGCTCACTGGCCGCAGCATTCCGCTCATCTGCGACAGCTACGTGGAGCGCGAATTCGGCACCGGCGCGCTCAAGGTCACGCCCGCGCATGACCGCAACGACTATGAAATGGGCCTGCGCCACAAACTGCCCCAGCTTAAGGTGCTGGACGATAGCGGCATCATGAATGAAAATGCCGGGGCCTATGCCGGGCAAGACCGTTTTGCCTGCCGCCGCCAGATCGTTGCCGATTTGAAGGCCCAGGGTTTTCTGGTGAAGGAGGAGCTTTACCGACATGCGGTCGGCGGCTGCTACCGCTGCCACACCGTGATCGAGCCCAACGTGTCGGAGCAGTGGTTCGTGTCGGTGCGGCCCCTGGCCGACAAGGCGGTGGCTGCGGTGCAGGAAGGCCGCATCAAGATCTACCCCGACACCTGGTACAAGACCTTTTACAACTGGATGGACAACATCCGCGACTGGTGCATTTCCCGCCAGATCTGGTGGGGACACCGTATCCCGGCCTGGACCTGCCGCGCCTGCAGCAAGCTCATTGTTGCCGTGGATGCCCCGGATATTTGCCCCTTCTGTGGCAGCAGCAGCCTCACCCAGGAAAAAGACGTGCTCGACACCTGGTTCAGCTCGGCCCTGTGGCCTTTCTCTACCCTGGGCTGGCCCGAAAAGACTAAAGAACTTGCCACCTTCTACCCCACCTCGGTGCTCATCACCAGCTTTGATATCCTCTTCTTCTGGGTGGCGCGCATGATGATGATGGGCCTGCACTTCATGGACGAGGTGCCGTTTAAGGATGTGTATCTGCACGCCCTGGTGCGCGACAAGTTTGGCAAGAAGATGTCCAAATCCACCGGCAATGTCATTGATCCGCTGGATATGATTGCCCAGTACGGCACCGATGCCCTGCGCTTCACCCTGACTGCCTTTGCCGCCCAGGGCCGGGAAATACGCCTGGATGAGGAGCGAATAGACGGCTACCGCCGCTTTATCAACAAGCTGTGGAATGCAGCCCGCTTTGTCGAAATGCACCTGAGCCAGGATAGCGATATCAAGCCGCTAGCCAAGGGTGTGCGGCCTGCTGGCCTGGCCCACCGCTGGATTATGAGCCGCGCCAACGCCACCATCCGCGAGGTGCGCACAGCCCTTGACCACTACAACTTTAATGAGGCCGCCTCCAGCTCCTACCAGTTTGTCTGGCATTATTTCTGCGACTGGTATCTGGAATGGATCAAGCCAGATCTGTTCAGTAAGGATCAGGCCGTGCTCAGCGAGGCCCGCGCCACGCTTTTGACCGTATTTGAAGAGACGCTCAAACTCCTGCACCCGATCATCCCCTTTGTTACCGAGGAGATCTGGAGCCATCTGCCGGGCGAGCGTGACCTGCTCATGCTGGCCCCTTTTCCGGAGGCGCAAGTCGCCTGGGACGACCAACAGGCCGAAGAGGAAATGGCGCTTTTGATGGAGGTGATTTCCGGTCTGCGCACCATCCGCACCGAGGCGGAGTTGCATCCCGGCGCGCAGATCAAGGCCCGCATTTTCTGTACCGATGCTGAAAAGCGCGCCATTCTGCACAACCATCAGGCCGATATCATGACCCTGACCCGGGCCAGTGAACTCGATATTGCCGAAAACGGTGAAGTGCCCAATGACGCCGGTCATGCCCTGGTGCAGGGAGTGGAGCTGGTAGTG
>CAZEIT010000184.1:0-5231 GCA_964512515.1 uncultured Desulfobulbus sp. | reverse complement strand
GAAAATCGAGCAGCTGTTTTTCCTGTCTGCCAAGGGTTTGCAGGGCAGGTGGTGCGTTCTGCTCCACCTCTTCCGCCGGCGCAGGGGGCGGGGGCGGCTCAGGCGCAACTGGGCTTCCACTGAAAAAACTCAAGGAAACACCAAGCTTTGCGGCAAAATGGGCGGTCATCAATTCGCGCTGTTCACGCTTGGCTGCCGCCTGGAGGAGTGGTTTAAGCTCCTGGACGATGCGTGCCTTGCCGCCCAGAGTCAGGCCATGGTCTGCGATGAGCCTGTCTAAGGCAAACTCTGCCAGAGGCAGGGCCTTTTCGGCCAAATCCTCAACAGCAGCCCGGCCCTGCTCGCGCACAAAAGAATCCGGATCATGCCCCTTGGGCAGCAGGGCCACCCGCCCTTCCAGGGATTCCTCCAGAAAAAAGGGGATGCTGCGCATGGCGGCCTTGAGCCCGGCGGCATCGGCATCAAAGAGCAGGATCACCTCGTCGCAGTAATTCCTCAGTGCATGGACATGCTCCCTGGTCAGGGCAGTGCCCAGGGGGGCAACCACGTTCTCGATCCCATGCACAGCCAGAAGCAGGAGATCAAAATTTCCCTCCACTACCAGGGCCCGGCGCAGTTTGCGGATATGCTCCCGATGCGGATACAGGCCGAACAACTGACGACTTTTGCTGAACACCGGGCTTTCCGGCGAATTCATGTATTTGGGCTGACCCTCGCCCAGAATCCGACCACCAAAACCGGTGATGCGACCGCTCATATCCTCCAGCGGGAAGAGAACCCGACTGCGGAAACGGTCGTAATGGCCTCCTTTCTTTCCTGCAACGCTCAGCCCGGCCTGGACAAGCAACTCCATGGAAAAGCCCTGGCCGCTCAGGCTACGGGTCAGATAGTCCCAGCCTGCTGTTGCGGGGTCAGGTGCAAAACCCAGACGATAGCGGGCAATCGTCTCCTCGGGCACACCACGATTGCACAGATAGTCACGTGCCTGCAGGCCCAGGCTGGGATCAGCCAATGCTTTTTCATAGCACTGGGCGGCGGCTTCGTGCACCTCGTACAACTGCTGCCGCAACTGTATGCGCTCCTGCTCGGCAGCGCTCATCTGCCGCTCGGGCAGGTCAATGTGATAGCGGCCGGCAAGTTGCTTGAGGGCCTCGGGGAAATCGATATGGTGGTATTGCATGACAAAGGAGAAGACATCCCCAGAAGCACCACAGCCAAAGCAGTAATAAAACTGTCCCTGCGGATTGACCGAAAAAGAGGGGGTTTTTTCTCCGTGAAAGGGGCAGAGGCCGGTGTAGCGCAGCCCGGCTCGCTTTAAGGCCACGTGCTCGCCAATCACCTCAACAATGTCGGCGGCTTCCTTGACGGTGTTTTTGACTGTCTCCTGCAGAGAAAGCGAGGTCATCTGAACGCCGGACAAATCAGCCCAAGGAAGGGTAGGAACAGTGGCCTTGGGAGTTGGTGTAAAGGATATGGATGCACTAAAGAAGGCTTCATCTCAGGCCACCCACTGTTCCAGGGTGCTGAGCTGGTACGCGCCCGCACTCGGGTTTTGCCGCCAGGAGCACACACCTTCCATATCCGTACCCCGGAAGAGCACCGATACCGGCATGTCGGCGGAAACCACCACCACGATCACGTTCGGGTGCTCATGGCTGTAGCGCAGGGCGGAATTATACCGTGCACCCCGGGCGCGGTCTTCTCCGGTATAGGTGCGGCCGTCGAGCAGGCTGGCAAAGCCGTGCAGATGCAAATCTGCGCCGATATGCAGGGCGCCGTCCACCTTGGCCAGAGACTTGGCCATATGCAACATGGCGGGCTTGCTCAGATCAAGCGGGGGCTTAAGCACATAGCCAGCGATATCTTCCGGCTCCTTATTCAAGTCCAGCACCAGGGTGCAGCCGTGTTTATTGCGCTGGGCGTGATACACCATGCCGGTAACGATGCGGAACAGAAAAAAACGCTGCGACTGCTCCAGGTCTTGCTCCAGCAACAGTTCTTCCAACTGTACCAGGGTGGGCCGATAGTTGGTGGAGGAGAAGCGGCCATCGGAAAAGCTGCAGATCTTATCGTTGTTCACCTTGAGGAATCCCCGACGGCCAAAAAACTCCGCACATACAAAGAAGGCCGGCCTTTTGCCGCCACAGATGCCAAGGACGGAGCGGCCATCACTGACCAGATAACGGTTGGCATGCTCCACGCTCTGCAACATCTTGCGCACATGCCGGTAGTGGGAGAGCTGGGGCCGCGCATCATGGTCAAACTCAATCAGGTATTCCACTTCATGGGTCATGCGCGGGTCAATGAACAGGAGCTGTCCCTCTGGCCAGGAGCCTTCCTCCCTGGTTTCCGAAATCATGAGAATGGCATCCAGCACCGGATAAATCCTCAGCGGCGTATCCCAGCCAATCAGGCGATTCATGCGGTCTATGATATGGTCGCGCACTGCATGGGTGGCGTATTCCTTCAAAAAATAACCGGAAATACCAGAGTAGCGTTCCGCCCCGTTGGCCACATCGTGGGCAAAGCGCCACAAGGCGTGCTCAAGCCAGCATTCGCTTGGCCCGGCAGAACAGAGGTTGGGATGGTGCTCGGTAAACCAGTGTTGATAAAAGACCGGGCTGGAATAACCTCCGCTGGATAAAAGCCCCGCCAAACCCAAACCTGGCACAGACAATACATCAATGAATTTACGGTCGGTGATTCTGGCCTTGTCATGATAGCGCCAGGATTCGTCCTGTAAAAAAAGCTGCTTGAAAATGGGTTCATGACCCCGCAGGAGATTTTGTGGATCGCAAATCATCAGCGGGCTGTCCGCAGTCAGGGCGAATATGGCGGCAGCCCGGCTCGCACCGGAAAAATGAGTGAAACCTTCGCTCAAACCGTTGATGATATCGCTGACGCAACGCCGGACAAAGGAGTACTGCGCTTTATCGATCATAAGACATGCTCCTCACCCCTTCAGGTACCATCCCGTATCACATTGAAGATTCAACAAAATATGAGAACATCCCACCTTGTTAGGGTACAGGCAAGGTCTTGGAGCGTCAAGCTGATTTCCAGGCCGATCAAGCCCGATGATACGGGCGCATAATCCAGCCGGCGCAGCCCGGAGGAAAAACACTGTCAGTGGCCGCCAGGGCATGGTAACTTGGCGGGAATATCATATTCGGGAGGAGGCCCGGCGCATGGAAGACTACGTATCCCAGGAACTGATCCGCATTCTGCGCACAAATGAACAGTCTGACTTTGAAGAGAGTTTTGAACGCGCCTTTGAGCTGACCAAGGCCTATGCGGGCTCTGCCAATGCCCAGGCCTCGGCCATTCCCTTTGTCTTTGAAAAACTCTTTGAACTGTTTGTCACCGGTAAAACCAGAAATTAACCGGCCTTGGGCCAGGCGTCACCTGGTGCCAAATATCTTGTCACCCGCATCACCCAGGCCGGGCAGGATATAGCTGTTCTGGTCCAGGCATTGATCCACTGCAGCTACATAGATGTCCACGTCCGGATGTTTTTCCTGCAACTGGGCAATACCCTCAGGCGCAGCCACCAGAAAGATGCCGATGATGTCTTTGCAGCCCGCCTCCTTCAGCATGTCGATGGTGGCGATCAGGGTACCGCCCGTGGCCAGCATGGGGTCAAGGATCATGGCCTTGCGCTGGTCAATGTCCTGCACCAGTTTTTTGAAATAGGTCACCGGCTGCATGGTTGTTTCGTCCCGATAGATGCCCACAACCGAAATCCGTGCCGTGGGCACTGCCCGCAAAACCCCTTCCATCATGCCAATACCAGCGCGCAGGATGGGAACGATGGTAAACTTTTTTCCCTTGATGCGCTCCACCTCAACCGGCCCGGCCCAGGACTCGATCCACACCTTTTCTGCGGGCAGATTGCGAGTCGCCTCATAGGCAAGCAGCATGCCCACCTCTGAGGCCAATTCACGAAAATCCTTGGTGGAGATATCTTTTTCACGTAAAATTCCAAGCTTATGCCGCACTAACGGATGCTTCACCTCATATACTGCCATCGTTTCTCTCCCTTGTCCAATGCGGCTTTTTGCCACAATAACTATTACTTTAACCGGCTCTTGCCGCGTTGCCTGAGCAGCTTCTGCATGTGCTGCAAATCCTCCCATGCCGCCCTTTTCATGTCTGCAACGCGCAGAAGAAAACGGGGATGATAGGTCACCATGACGGGATAGTGTGCCATGCCTTCTCCACCTGCCTGCAGATTATGGATGCGGCCACGCAGGCGCGCCACCGGCTCACTTCCACCCAAAAGCACGGCTGCGGCCACTTCGCCCATGGCACAGATAAGACGCGGCCGCACGCTTTGTATTTCATCCACCAGATGCAACCCGCACTGCCGCAACCAGGCCATATCCGGCTCCTCGCCCGGCGTTGGCTGGCATTTCAAGGCGTTGGTGACATACACCTCCTGCGGCCCAAGCTGGATGGCCTGCATCATTTTCCAGAGCAACACATCTTCATCTGCGCCGAAACAGAGCGCTGTCCGGGCAGCGACCAGCGCCTCCGCCCATTGCGGCCCTCCCTGCAGGGCATAATCACCCACCACCATGAAGTCTGCCTGAGCAGGGCCTATCCCTGAAAGCCGTGCAGAAGCGTGCCTTCCCAGGGGGCAACGGTTGCATGTTTGCAGGGCCAGATTGACCTGCGCCAAGCTGTCTGCGGCCTGGGTTTGCCCTTGGGGTTGAGTTGCTTCCACGTTCCGCCCAGTTGCATGGCTCGCGGCCGATGCGTTTTGTGGTTGTGCCGACTGAGACAAAAATTGTGGCGCGGCAATGAAGGGATAGCTCGCGATGCCGCATTGCCGGTGAAAACAGAGACGGGCACGCAGGGCTGCAGCCAACCGCCGCAGCTCTTCCGGGCCCGTATCGGCCCTTTCCTGCTCCTCTCTTCTTTGTGAATCGTGCATGGCTAGTTCCTGCCGCAAGGTGATATACATAATAATAAACGGCAAGTTCTCT
This sequence comes from uncultured Desulfobulbus sp., assembly GCA_964512515.1. Lineage (GTDB taxonomy): Bacteria > Desulfobacterota > Desulfobulbia > Desulfobulbales > Desulfobulbaceae > Desulfobulbus. The sequence continues at coordinate 243 of CAZEIT010000184.1, read as the reverse complement.
TGGGTGGCCTGCCCTTTTGGTGCAGAGCCCGCGCAGCATTGACTAAGACGGTCGCATGGCTACAGTAACACCAGTTTCCCTGCATTTTTTACCACTTTTAACTGGAAACCCATTGTGCAGATGCAGTGTCACTCAAGCCATCCATTCCACCAAGAAGTGAAAATGCCGCTCTACGAATACCAATGCCGTTCCTGCGGTGCAAATTTTGAACTGCTCACCACCTCAATCAGCCAGCAGCAAACA
>CAZEIT010000183.1:0-5268 GCA_964512515.1 uncultured Desulfobulbus sp. | reverse complement strand
GGGCTGGAACACCTCGTTTTCAGGATAATCAAGATAAAAGGCAAGCGGGCTGGTCTCTTTGCTTTTCACCACGTTCAGTACTGCCTCTGTCAGGATCTCTCTTGCAAAACGCGTGTCCATGCGGGGCGCTTGCTGCCATTTTGCCAGATAAAAGGCCAGGGGGCTTTGACCCGGCCGCAGCAAGTGGCTGTAGTGTTGGAGGAAAAAGCGTGTACTGAACAGCGGATGCGGGTCGCAGCCCTGCCGCCAGCCATATCTTATATAGTGGAGTAGAGGGTTTTGCGGCGCATCTTGCAGGTACTTTTTGAGGTACCAGTCATTATCAAAGAGGACATGCGGGCTGCGGCCTTCGCGCCAACCGGCCTTCAGGTAGTGCAGCAGGGGAACAAAGCGGTACCAGCCAAGATCCGAGGCAGATTTGTGATAGTGGCGGGAATCAAAGAGACGGCGGTTGATTAAAAAAAAAATAAGTGGGAGCATGATCTCATTAGAAAAAACGTATCCTGCAGGCCGGGAGCGCTTCCTCCATCCGAACCCGCAACAGGCATTGATACAGTTCCTGGCTATTCAGGGCATTCCCTTGTTCTTGCGGCGCAGCAAAGACCTGGCTGCAGCTACTGAGTTCAAGGCCATAGAGTTCTTCCAGCTCTGCCAGAATGGAGCCGGCCGGCGCGCTCACCACCGTGGCATGCACCAAAGACTGGTAGGCTGTATTGTTATGCTCAAGCGCTGGCGCGGCAAGAAATGGTCCGATCTGATCCACATCAATGAGAAAGGGCTGGTATTTCATCAGCGTGCGTTCAAACCACCTGCACTTTAGCGCTGCGCCTTGCAGGCAGATGACATCAAACCAGCCGCATGCCTCTGGCGACACTTCAAAAAAGCCGGAATCATGGGCAGCGGCATAAGAACTGATCAGCCCCTGGGCAAGCAGATCCCTGGCAAAGCAAAGCATTCTGGCACTCTCCTGGTGGGCTTGATCCAGCACCAGTAAGAGGCGCAAACCAAACCCTTGCGGAGCAACATAGCTTGGAGCAAAGGGCTTGGGCCAGTGCCGGCTGTTCAGCGCCAGTCTGGGCTGCATGCTGCGGTCATAATCGACCTTGGAAAAGGTCAGCTTTGGGTTATAGGCTGGGTCATGGTACCAGGCATTGGGCCAGCGCTTTTTGAGCAAGGAGAGTTCATTCCAGAAACGCGCCTTTTTCTCCGGCGTATCTTCCATACCCCGGGAAAGGGATTCATGGTGATACAACAGCGCCTGCGGCGTCCACACATTGCGGTAGCCGCGGCTGCGCAGCTTCAGGCAAAAATCTACATCGTTATAGCCAACAGGCAAATGCTGTTCATCCAAACCTGTTACTTCCAGATAAAGCGATTTGCGCACTGCCAAACAGGCCCCAGTGAGGGCCGAATATCCGCGCAGCAACAGGGCCAGGTTGCAGTGTCCCACGGCATCTCCGGGAAATTCCATATACGCATGGGCAGCACCACCAGCGATACCCAAAAGCACCCCGGCATGCTGGATACTTCCATTACCATAGAACAACTTTGCGCCAACAGCTCCGACCTCGGGGAGCAGGGCAAGCTGCACCATGTTCTGCAGCCAGTGTGGCGCAATGACCTCGGTATCATTGTTAAGAAGAACGACAACCTCGCCCTTGGCTGCCTCAACCGCCTGGTTATTCAGGCGGGAATAATTAAAAGGCCGCTCATCACGCAAGAGCCGCACTGTACCCTGGTGTGCCAGATCCTGAAAATAGCTGAGGCTTGCCTCCTCATCAGAACCGTTATCGATCAGAATAATCTCATAGGGCGCATAGCTTGTCTTTTTGACAATGCTCTCCACACAGGTGCGCACCAGGTCTGCACTGTTCCTGGTCGGGATAAGGATGGACACCAGCGGACTCTTGCCGCTTTCATCAAAAAACACCTGCTGGACCGAGCCCTTATTCGGGTCGGTCTCCACACGCGCCGGGATACTGAGCCTGCCAAGATGCTCATTTATTGCCTTGAGCGCCGCCACCCTGGCATAAGGCTTTTCGCTGACGCCAGCAGCAGTGCTGCCGGCGCTGATGCGCCAGTGGTACAAGACCCTGGGAATATGGATAATCTGTTTTGCCTCAAGGCGCTCCACCACCCGTGCGGCCAAGTCATAGTCTTGTGAACCCTCATAACCGACCCGGAAGCCGCCAATTGCATCAAGCAGCGCCTTGCGATACACGCCAAGATGGGTAATCAGGTTGTGGCCCCAGAACAGATATGGATCCCAGTCGCTTTTGAAATACGGATCCTGACGCAAGCCCCTGGCATCGATCTTGTCTTCATCAGAATAGAGCATGCCTGCATCGGGATGGCGCTGCAGGGCCTCCACCACCCAGAAGAGGGCATCTTCCGTAACCTCGTCATCGTTATCCAGAAGGGCGATAAATTCTCCCTGGGCCAAGGTAAGGGCAGAGTTGGACGCCCTGGAGATATGCCCGTTTTCCTCGCGGAGCACCACCTTGATGCGGCTATCTTCCTTTTGGTAGCGGTGCAGTATTTCGATAATCCGTTCGTCAGTTGAGGCGTCGTCGGCAATGCACAACTCCCAATGCGGGTATAACTGTGCACGCACCGATTCAATGGCAGCCACCAGAAAATCAGGCTCCGGATTATAAACCGGCATCACGAAAGAGATGAGCGGCTGAGAGGAGAAACCCGCGATATGCTGCCGCATTAGGCTTCTATCCTCTTCCTGCAGGCCAAAAAAGATCTCGCTCCAGGCAGCGTAGCGATTGCCCCGGCTGATCTCCTTGGAGTTGTAGGGCAAATTACCTTGCCTGCGGCCAATGCGGAGAAAATGGAGCAAAGAAGGCATGCCGGTAATAGCGGCTTCAGGATACTTTTGCCCATACCAATGGCTATCAAAAAAGGGCCCCGGATCCCTGCCTTCCGCCGCGCCGATACGCAGATAGTGCAGCAAGGGATTCATGGCCAGGGCCGAGACATCTGCATATTTCCACAGATACCAGTCTGTACTGAAATATGGGCCAGGATCCCTGCGTTCCTTGACCCCAAAGAGCGCATAGTGCAACACTGGATCCAGATTGTTTTTCACCACCTCCGGGTAGGAGTCACGATACCACTGGACATCAAAGTAGGCATTGGGGTTCACCTGGCCGCTCTCTGCATGTTCCAGAAAATGCGCCAAAGGGCAGAGCCCAGTCCCTCTTGCCTCCGGGTACTCATCCAGGTACCAGCGGGAATCAAAATACGGATGAGGGTCTATTTGCTCACTCAGGCCATGACTGAGATAGTGTTGCAGGGGATGCAGCCCCATCTGCTGCACCTGCGGATATTGCTCCTGATACCAGGTGAGATCAAAATAGGGATTGGGCTTAAAGCCAAACTCCTCGCCATGGGCCAGGAAATGGGCCAGGGCTTCTGTTCCGGCTGATTCAGGATAGATGCGGCCATACCAAGCCGGGTCAAAGTAAGGGTTGGGCCAGGTCTTGGCCTTAAGTCCTTGCCTCAGGTAGTGCAGAAGCGGGTGCATGCCCGGCTCTCTCCCCTGCACATATCTGTTCAGATACCATGCGGTAAAAAAGTATGGGTTGGGATTGGTGCCCTGTTCAAGTCCGTAGAGCAGATAGTGAAGGAACGGATTGATGTTGCTGCTTGCCACCTGAGGGTATTGGGCCACATACCAGGAAGTAAAAAAATATGGGCTCGGATTTCTCCCCTCCCTTGCTCCACGGCTTACGTAGTGCCAGAGCGGATCAATTCCGCTAGCGGCCAAGGCTGGGTCAGAGGCCAGATAATAGGCACCATCAAAAAGCGGCACCTTCTGCAGGGCCTGTTTCAGCCGGAACAACTGCAGATAGTCCCGTGGGTTCAACCGCTGGCGCAGTCTGTTTATTCTGCTGCCCAGGCGGCTTTCTTTTTGACCTGCTGCAACAGTGACTCCCTGCCATGCAACCGATCCCATGCGGTTCTGGTAGATCTGACTATGCCCTGCCCCTTTCTGGCTGGCCTGCTCCTTACCCATCTTTTATCACTGCTCCTTCAGATCGATCCAGACACACTCAGGCGGCAGGACAGACAAGCTACGAGTAATTCCATTTCCAGCTCAACGTCGAGGTATCAGGGAGGCAAGCGCAAATGCGACGAGCACGTACAAGAGGCACAGCCTGCAAGCATCTACCAGAGCCAGTACAGACAGGCTTTGCTATAAAAGTGGAATAGGAAGCCACGCCGCTACAGCACATCCGCAAAGCCTTTACGGGTTTTCTGGAACCAGGCAAAGCCCAGGCAGGCGATTATAAGCGATGAGACATAACAGTACAGGAGGAGCAGGAGATCCACCCCGCCTCGGCCAAAGAGCACGACCCTTGCCTGCTCGATTATGGGAGTGAGGGGGTTTAAGTGCATGATGAAGCGGAAATTCTCAGGCACGCTTGAAATCGCATAAAAAATCGGCGAGAGAAACATCAGGGCAGTAGTGATAATTCCCACCAGTTGCGCCACATCCCGCAGATACACCCCAAGCGAGGCCAGCCACCAGGACATACCTACGGTGAGTAGGAAAAGCGGAACGAGCACCAGGGGAAAAAGAAGAATGCTTGGGGAGGGCAGGCCAAAGAAGACCAGGTAGGCCAACAGCCAAACCAGAAAACTGATGCCCAGATGAAAGACCGCGCTACCCAAGCTGATCCAGGGCAGAATCTCCAGCGGATACACCACCTTTTTCACATAACTGGTATTTGCCAGAATAAGCCCAGGCGCTCGGTTGATACATTCGGCAAAAACCGCATAGACCATCAAACCAGCAAAGAGCACCATGGCGAATTCAACTTTAGAATCACTGGCGGCGGATGGCCAGCGCGCCTTGAAGACCACACTAAAAACAAAGGTGTAGACAGCCAGCATAAAAAGTGGATGAAAAAAAGACCAGAAAACGCCAAGAACCGATCCCCGGTAGCGGCCAAGTACCTCGCGCTGGATGGATTTTTTAATGAGGTAGCGATTGCGCCACAGGCTGGCGACAATCTCCTGCGGGTAAAGAGAAAACTGCTGCATGCTGGTATCCTGGATCTGAAACGAACAGGGAGGTTATGCCAATTCCATGTCAAAGCGTTATTGATATCGGCTCTGGAAAATACTCTTAAGACGTACTTCTATACACGCGCTCGTCGCATTGTCCTCGCCTCCCTGATGCTGATCTTTGGTCTGAACTGGAATGAACCAGGGATGTAGAGCTTACCATTTTTCATAAAAAAAGCCTTTGCG
>CAZEIT010000182.1:0-5285 GCA_964512515.1 uncultured Desulfobulbus sp. | reverse complement strand
GAGGATTTTCTTGCCCAAGTCATTCAGAAAATCCGGGATTTTTTTGAAAAGCAGAATGTGGAGCGCGGAGCCGAGCCTCCTGGCGAAGGCCCTCCGGGTCAGGCTGGGCCGCAAAAGCCGTCCCAATCGCCGCTCAAAGGCGGCGGCATGTTCTTTTCCCTGATCGCCGCTGCCTTTGCCATTCAGATTGCGCTGTCCGCTTTCTTCACCATCGCTCCGGGCGAGGTTGGCGTGGTACTGCGCTTTGGCCAGTACCACCGCACCACCAATCCTGGCCTGCATTTCAAGCTGCCCTATATCGAGCAGTTGGCCAAGGTCAATGTAGAGGTGGTGCGCAAGGAAGAGTTCGGCTTTCGCTCGCGTGGGCCAGGCGCAACCAGCAATATCGACCGCAAGGGCTATGATGTTGAATCGCTGATGCTCACCGGTGATAAAAACGTGATCGAAATGGCCTGGATCGTCCAGTACCAGGTGAGCGACCCGGTCAACTTCCTCTTCAAGGTGCGCGATGTGCCTCAGGCTGTGCGCGATGCCTCGGAAATGGTTGTTCGCCGTCTGGTTGGCAACATGGATTTTGATTATGTGCTTGGCAATCGTGATATCCTGGCTGCGGAGGCGCGCAAGGAATTGCAGTCCGAACTGAACAACCTGGAAGCAGGCATCAATATCTTCACCATCCAGCTCCAGGATATCAACCCGCCCGAGCCGGTACGACCCGCCTTCAACGAAGTCAACGAGGCCGACCAGGACATGATGCGTCTGGTCAACGAGGCGGAGAAGGTCTACAACGAGGTTATTCCCAAGGCGCGCGGTAGCGCCAAGCAGATTGTGGAAGAGGCCCACGGTTATGCTGTGGAGCGGGTGAACCGGGCCCAGGGCGAGGTTGCCCGTTTCCAGGCTATTTTAAAGGAATACCAGGGCTCGGAACAGGTCACCCGGCAGCGCATGTTTCTGGAAACCATGGAAGAAATTCTGCCCAAGGTGGAGCATCTCTACATCATGGAGGGCTCCCAGCATCCGGCCCTGCCCCTGATTAACCTGTCCCAGCGCGGCAATCAGGCGCAGAAACCAGCCCCTGCAGCGCAGTCGCCGGCCAGCCCGGCCGCGCCTCAGCAGTAAGCAACCAGAGCAGGTACACGCATGAATAAAAATATACGCTTTTTTCTCCTCGTCCTTGTGGCCGCAGTCGGCTTTGTGCTGTGGAATTCGTTTTTTATCCTCAATGAAGGCCAACAGGCGGTGATCACCCAGTTCGGCAAGCCGATAGGTCAGCCGCATACCAGCGCCGGCCTAAAATTAAAGCTGCCGTTCATCCAGTATGTGCATTTCTTTGAAAAGAAAATTCTCATCTGGAATGGTGACTCCAACCAAATCCCCACCAATGACAAGACCTACATCTACATGGAAAACACGGCCCGCTGGCGCATCAGCGATGCCCTGCGCTTCATGCAGGCAGTGGGCACCGAGGCCCGGGCAAGAACCCTTCTGGATGACATTTTAGACGGTACGGTGCGTGACCTGGTCAATAAAAACGACCTGATCGAGATTATCCGCAGCTCGGACTGGTCGCCGGACTATGTGGATTCCACCCTGCAAACACCGGAAGATATGCAAAGGCCTAAACACGGCCGTGACCAGATAAGCCAGATGGTGCTGGAGGCAGCCGCGAAAATCACCCCCCAGTACGGCATCGAGCTGATTGATGTGATGTTCAAACGGGTGAACTACATCGAGACCGTGCGCCTCAGAGTCTATGACCGTATGATTTCGGAGCGCAAACGCATTGCCGCGGAAAAGCGCGCCACTGGTGAAGGCCAGAAGGCGGAAATTCTGGGCCGGGTGGACCGTGAATTCAGAAGCATTACCTCTGCCGCCAAAAAACAGTCCATGGAGATTCGCGGTACGGCTGATGCAGAGGCCACCCGCATCTATGCCGAGGCCTATAACTTGGATCCCGAATTCTACGCCTTCCACAAAAGCCTGGAAAGCTACCGCAGCATCCTGGGCCAGAATAGCACCCTGATGCTCGATCCGGCATCCGACTTGCTGCGTTACATGGAAACACCTACGCAGAAGCGCTGAGGGCTGCAACGTCTTCCACTCCACTTCAAAGCGGCAGAGCGCACTTTGAAGTGGAGTGGGCATTATTCAAATTCATCCTCCAGCCCTTCCTGCAAATACGAGGGCCGCTGCTCTGGCGAATAGGGGATGCGGCCCCGTTCTTCCAAAATCGCCTCAAACTGTAATAACTGCGCCTCGGTGTCGATACTGTCAACACCGAGTTGATCATGGCGGCAACTGCAGTGCACCAGTTGCCCACCGCACCAAGGACAAAGCTCCACCACACAGCCCAGTTCATGATACTCACCACTGGCCGCGCGACAGACCGGGCAGATCTCCGTATCCAGTTGCAGAGGCTCATAAGTGGCCGCATCGGCGGCTGTTGCCTGCTTGATGAAGTCTGCAATATTGTCAAAGGCAAAAAAATCCAGCAACTCGCTTTCGGCAAAGCCCTGATCAGCTTCGCCGTGAAATTCAATACCCTCTTCTGAAGCGAGGTAGAGGTAGCGGCGGGCCGTGGCTACCAAGGCCAGCAGGAAAACGCCCTGCCTTCGCTTGATGAGCAGAATTTCGCGTACCCAGTCTTCCTCCGCATCCGGCAGAAAATTGTAGAATTCGTGCAGGAGCAGAAGGGCAACCCGGTCTTCCTGGTAGATGTCAAGCAGTTCCTCGGCCTCAAGCCGCTTATCCTCGGGCACGGCATAGTCCATGGCGGCGCGTATGCCGCTGAGCAATTCGTTCAAATCGGTATGCATGGGTACTCCTGGCTGCAATACTAGCGTATAAGTCTGGATAACAATAACCTGCCGGGCAACACTCCCAGCAGGTCTGACACAGTACCATTACTCGACAAAATGACAAACAGCGCGCCTTGCACGCTTCTCTTTACTCAGGATTTTCGGGAAAATTCTTTGCCTGCGGCCAAGGGAGGGCTATATTGACCTGTTCTGGCAGGATCCCGCCTCTGGCGGGCTGCTTTTTGCCCAGCCCTTCATGCTGCACCGTTTATATTATTTTTCATACTCCATAGTTTTATAAGGACCTTGTATGCACACCCCAAAAACCAGCTCAACCGCTCAGCTCATCCTGGACGGCAAAACCTACGAATTGCCCGTTCTTACCGGCTCAGAAGGCGAGCGCGCCATTGATATCCGCAACTTACTCAGCACCACCGGCTACACCGTACTGGACAACGGCTTCAAAAACTCGGCCTCCTGTACCAGCAGCATCACCTATCTTGATGGCGATAAAGGCATTCTGCGCTACCGCGGCTATGCGATTGAGGACTTGGCCGAAAACTGTAGCTTTGTCGAGGTGGCCTATCTGCTGTTGCACAACGAACTGCCCACTGCGCAGGAACTGCTGGACTTTCGCAAGCTGCTCGCTGAATTCGCGCTGTTGCACGAGGATATGATCCACTTTTTCGACCCCTTCCCGGCAGCTGCCTCGCCCATGTCAATTCTGTCGGTGATGGTCAATTCGCTGGTGAATTTTTATCCGGAAATGAGCGGTAACCCGCGCGAGAACCTGGATATCACCGCCTGCCGTCTTATTTCAAAAATCCGCACCATAGCGGCCTTTTCCTACAAGATGTCGCGGGGCGAACCCACCGTGTACCCTCGCCATGACCTCGCCTATTGCGGCAATTTCCTCAACATGATGTTCGATTTGCCGGTGCGGCCCTATACGGTGTTGCCGGAAGTGGAACGGGCCCTCAACAAGCTGCTCATCCTCCATGCCGACCACGAGCAGAACTGCTCCACCTCGGCAGTGCGGCTGGTGGGCAGTTCCGGCGGCAACCTTTACACCTCCATCTCGGCTGGCATCAATGCCCTGGCAGGCCCGTTGCACGGGGGCGCGAACGAGGCGGTCATCCGCATGCTGGAAGATATCCACGCCGACAACAACGACTACATGAAGTACATCAACAAGGCCAAGGACAAAAACGACCCCTTCCGGCTCTCCGGCTTTGGCCACCGCGTCTACCGCACCTACGACCCTCGCGGCACTATTATCCGGGAGGCCTGCGACGAAATCCTCAAGATTATGGACATGCAGGATCCGCTCCTGGATATTGCCAAAAATCTCGAAGAAATTGTGCTCAACGACAGCCATTTCGTCAAACGCAACCTCTATCCCAATGTGGACTTCTATTCCGGCATTATCTACCGGGCACTGGGCATTCCCACCAATATGTTCACCGTAATGTTCGCCCTGGGCAGGCTGCCCGGCTGGATCGCCCAATGGAAAGAAATGCACGAAGACAAGAACACCAAAATCTACCGGCCAAGGCAGTTGTACACCGGCTGTGGCCATCGGCCCTTTGTACCCATGGAGGAACGCGGCTGATTCCAATTCCATGGCATCGCTGCCCCCAAAAAAGGCTCGTACCCTGAACAAATTGCTGATTTCATAAAAATGCCGGACTAAACTTGCATTGCCCCTGCTGTTTCCATACCATAAAAAAGACGCGTTTTTGAAAGAGATCTTTTTACTTGGGAGCATACAGGAGCAAAAAAATGGAAACCGTGGACGTGCTGCTCAGCGGCAACATCCTGCCCGGCACGGATCTTGCCGCAGCAGCAGAACAACTCTCCGGCCTGACCGGGCTCACCAAAGAACAGGCCCAGGCACTCATTTCATCTGGCAAGGAAAGGGTCGTGAAACGCGGCGTCAGCGCCGCTGTGGGACAGCGCTATGTGGATAAATTCACCGCCATGGATATAGAGGCCAGGCTGCACCCCAATGGCGAAGCCGCAGCCTCTATGCCACTGGCAGCAGATGCACAGCCTGCTGGGCAGAGCGCCAATCACGCTGGACACTTTCCCTCCCCCTTGGCAGCGAATACTACCGCCCCAGATACCGCTGATGCCGACCTCTCTAGGTCGGTTGTTCGCGGCGACGACGACCTTGCCGAGCAAGCAATCAACCCCTACAGCGCACCCAAAGCCGCGATGGACGAGCGCCACGCCAGTTATGGGAGTAGTTGGTGCGACAGCCCCACCAAGGTGCCGGCCTCTCACGGTTATCGCTGGTTCAAGGATGCCTGGAGCCTTTTCAGCGCCCAAAAAGGAACCTGGATAGGAGCCATCCTGCTGCTATTCTTCATTTCCACAGCGGTGAGCGCTGTACTTGCCCTGGCGTCTCCGCTGCTGTCAAACATCGCCACTAACTTTCTCTGGCACTTGTTCGCCGGAGGCATTGACGTTATGGCCCATAGGCAG
>CAZEIT010000181.1:0-5314 GCA_964512515.1 uncultured Desulfobulbus sp. | reverse complement strand
GGCCATTACATCCTTGCTGCAGCAGATAGAGATTGAACTGGGCCGCAGCGCCATTGTTGTCCAGCAGGCAGAGGCGCATTGGCGCAGCCTGCAAATACAACAGGAGGCGCTGAATGCGGTGAATGATGCCGCTATGGCAGCGGAGCGTGAGACCGTGCAACAACGCCATCACCAGCAAAATCTGGCTGAGCGGCTGCAGACCCAGCAGGAAGCATTGACACAGCAGCGCAGCCGGCAGGCAACTGCGCTGGCGATTTTGGAACAGGACCTGCAAGCGTATCGTCCCGCTTGCCTGCAAAGCGGGCAGACGCTGGCCGTGGCCATGCTGGATAACATCGCGCAAACACTGCAGCGCCGCCTGCAGCAGTGGAGAGAGCGCCAGACTGAGCAGGAAGCCTGCACACTGGCCACTGCCAGGTTGGAAGAACAAATTCGCCAGCAAGAGGCGCAACTGAAACACCTGCAGCATGAGCTTGACCAGCAACAGCACCACTTGGATCAGCTCGTGCAGGCGCGGGATGCGCTTGCCCAGGCGCGACGGGAGCTTTTTGCTGAAAAGGTGGCGCAGAGCGAGGAGGACCGCCTGCGTGCAGCAGTGCGTTTAGCCGAAAAGGAGCTGGAGGCTGCCCGCAACCATTGGCAGCAAACCAGCCAGGAATGCGAGCGTCTGCAGACCAGAGCGGCTGAGCTTGGCCATGCCATCAATGCGCGGCTGGCCGCTCTTGCTGAGGAGGAAGCAGCTTTTTGCCATAGCTTGCAACAGGCAGGCTTTGCCGATGAAGCCACCTGCCTCATCGCCTCTCTGCCCGAGGAGGAGCGCCGGCAACTGGCGCAACAGTCCGAGCAGTTACGCCTGGAACAGGTGGAATTAGAGCGGCGTCTGGCCGAGCAAAGCGCCCATCTTGAGCAGGAATCCAGGCGGCAGCTCAGCCCGCTCAGCCTGGAGGATTTGCGCAAGGAACAGGAAACGGCGCAGGGAAAAGAAAAACAGTTACAGCAAGAACTTGGCGCAATCCGCCAGCGGTTGACCGATAATGATCAGATAAAAACGCGCCAGCAGGAACGGATTAAGGCCATTGCCGCTCAAGAGCGTGTTCTGCGCGAATGGGACATGCTGCACGAACTGATCGGTTCAGGCGATGGTAAGAAGTACCGCAACTTTGCCCAAAGTCTTACCTTTGAACTGGTAATCAGCCATGCCAACCGGCAGTTGCAGAAGATGAGTGACCGCTATCTCCTTATCCATGATCCCAAACAACCGCTTACCCTGAACGTGATCGACAACTATCAGGCTGGTGAAATCCGCTCCACCAAGAATCTCTCTGGCGGCGAGAGCTTTATCGTTAGTCTGGCGCTTGCTCTGGGGCTTTCCAGCATGTCTAGTCGTAAGGTACGGGTGGATTCACTTTTTCTGGATGAGGGCTTTGGCAGTCTTGATGAAGACAGCCTGGATGTTGCCCTGGAAACCCTGGCCGGCCTGCGCCAGGAAGGCAAACTCATCGGGGTGATTTCCCATGTGCAGGTCCTGCACGAACGCATCCCCACCCGTATCCGGGTGGAGCCGCTTACCAGCGGCAACAGCCGGATTAGTGGGCCGGGTTGTTTGCAGTTGTAGCGGCCGATCTTTCCGAAATTACGGTGGGTTCAATCACGGCGGCAGCGCCGCCTGACAGCAGGAGCAATAATGGAGCAACTCACAGACCTTAAGGCCATTCTCCATTCCAAACGGGCCAATATCTACTACCTGGAACACTGCCGGGTTATGCAGAAGGACGGGCGGGTCCTCTACCTGACCGAGGCGAAAAAAGAGAACCAGTACTGGAATATCCCCATCGCCAACACTACCTGCATCATGCTGGGTACAGGCACCTCCATCACCCAGGCAGCTATGCGCATGTTGGCCTCTGCCGGAGTGCTTGTGGGTTTTTGCGGCAGCGATGCAACGCCGTTGTTCATGGGCGCAGAAATAGAGTGGTTGACCCCGCAAAGCGAGTACCGCCCCACTGAATATGTGCAGGGCTGGCTTTCCTGGTGGTTTGACGAAGCCAAACGCCTGCAGGCAGCCAAAGTGCTGCAACTTGCCCGGCTGGATTATATTACCCAGGTGTGGCGCAGTGACAGGGAGCTGGCGCGGCAGGGCTTTGCTTGCGACATGGAAGACAGCCTTGCCCGGCACCGGCAGCAGATTCCGCTGCAAACGGCCACCAGCCATCTATTGCAACTGGAAGCCCGCCTGACCAAGGAGTTATACCGTCATGTCGCAGAAGTCAGCCATTATGGCGATTTTGTGCGCGAGCGCGAGGCCGGAGACCGCGCCAACCTCTTTCTTAATCACGGCAATTATCTGGCCTATGGCCTGGCCGCCACTGTGTGCTGGGTGTTGGGCATTCCCCATGGTTTTGCGGTGATGCACGGTAAAACCAGGCGGGGTGCGCTGGTGTTTGACATTGCCGATTTAGTGAAAGATGCCCTGGTGCTGCCCATGGCCTTTGTCTGCGCCCGTGAAGGAGCCAGCGGGCAGGAGTTTCGTCAGGAAACTCTGGATATGTTTGCCCGCCACAAGGCGCTGGATTTTATGTTTGGCCAGGTCAAACAGATGGCACTGTCGTACGGAAACGAAGAAAACTTCAGCCAGGCGGAGCAGCAGGATGTCGGGGAGGAGAAGCCATGATGGTGCTTTTTGTTTCCCAGTGCGAAAAAAAGGCCCACAAACGCACCCGTCGGGTGCTGGATGCCTTTGCTGACCGCATTGGCGATAACACCTGGCGCACAGTCATTACAGAAGAGGGCCTGCAGGCAGCGCATAAACTCCTGAAGAAAAACGCCAGTAAAAGCACGGCTGTTGCCTGCCACTGGCTCAGAAGCCGCAGTCGCTCCCAGCTTTTGTGGGTGGTGGGCAACAGGGATCGTTTTGACAGCCAGGGCAGGGTGCCGGTCAATGTCAGCGCGAGGCCATTTCGCAATACAGAATGGGAGAACAACTGGCACTATGCCCATTGCATCCAGATTATGGCAACGCTTGCCGCCCTGCTGCACGATCTTGGCAAATCCACCATCGGTTTTCAGGGTAAACTTTTTGCAGAGAAAGCTTTTACAGGCGACCCATATCGGCATGAGTGGATTTCCCTGCGTCTGTTTGAATGGCTGGTTGCCGGTACTGCAAGCGATGAAGAGTGGCTCGGGCGTTTCTGCAACCTGGAAGCCTATTTGCAAGAGCAGCCCGCCCCTTTTTTCAACTGGACAGAGGATGATCTGCGGCAAACAAACGTAGGCGCTCTGCCGCCTTTGGCACAATGGCTGGCCTGGCTTGTGGTCAGCCACCACCGTTTACCCTTTGAAGAAGGCGATTGGTTTCAGGAGCAGACGCGCAAATATGCGAAAAAAAATACAGGCCAACTCAGGAACAACCTGTTCACCCTGTACGACGCCTTAACACCGGTTGACCATTGGGTGCGCAATCCCAAGGCAGTGGCGGTATGCAGCAGAATGGAATCATTCTGGTCGTTCAGCGAACTGGTTGTCCATAGTCCTGCCTGGCAGAAGCAGCTCAGCCGCTGGGCAAAGAAGGCGCTCAACCACCCGCAGCTTATGGCCATGGCCGGCTCTGATGAAAGTGGGAATACCACCATTGCCGATCCCTTGCTCCTGCATTTTAGTCGCCTGGCTTTGATGCTGGGCGATTATACCTATTCCAGCCAGAAACCCCGAAAACAGCAGGAAAACCCAGAGCCTCATAAGCAAAAAGGCCCGGAAACGGCAGACCCGGCAAAAGAACTGGTTGCCAATACCTTCCGCCATAACGGAAAGGTGCTGATAAAACAGCATCTGGACGAACATTTGCTGGGCGTGGCCAGTTGTACCGCCCGATTCGCCCATCTTCTGCCTGCGCTTACCACCAACCTGCCAACCCTTACCCAGCATGACGCCCTGATCAAACCAACCGCTGTTAAGCGTTTTTCCTGGCAGAACAAGGCCTACATTCTTGCCCAATCCCTGCAGCAGGCAAGTGCTGAACAGGGTTTTTTTGGCATCAACATGGCCTCCACCGGCTGCGGTAAAACCATTGGCAATGCCCGTATTATCTACGCCCTTGCAGAGACGAAGCGTGGCGCCAGGTTTACCATTGCCTTGGGCTTGCGGGTGCTGACCCTGCAAACAGGCGCAAGCTTTCGGGAAAATCTTGGACTGACCGATAAACAACTGGCAGTGCTGGTGGGCGGAGCCGCCAGCCGGGAATTGTTTATGTGGCAGCAGGAAGAGGCGGGAGACGCAGCACGCGACCCTGATCGGGAACAAAGCGGCAGCGCCCTGGCTGAACTTGTGCCGGAAGGCGATGTGGTGGATGGCGGAGCCTGGGAAGAATCCTTGGCATCTCTGCAAAAACAATTCAGCGTGGTGCTGGCAGAGGACAAGGCGCGGGAGCTGCTCTTTACCCCGGTGGTTTCCTGCACCATCGACCACCTTATGCAGGCCTCGGAATGCAGGCGCGGCGGCCGCTATATCGTGCCATGGCTGCGGCTGCTCAGCAGTGATCTGATTTTAGATGAACCAGATGACTTCAACCAGGAAGATCTGCCAGCCCTGGCACGGCTGGTGCATCTGGCAGGTTTGTGCGGCTCCAGGATTCTGCTCTCTTCAGCGACCCTTACGCCAGATTTTGTGACAGGCCTTTTCCAGTCTTATCAGGCTGGACGAATGATTTGGAACAAAAGCCAGGGCCTGCCGCAAAAACCCGTACCATGTGCCTGGTTTGATGAGAAACGCTGCCAGGCGGAGCTCTGCGCCGATGCGCCCTTTTTTATGGAAAAACACCAGCACTTTGCGCAGCAGCGGGCTGTTTTTCTCGGCAAAGAACCGGTGCGCCGGATCGGTAAAATCCTGGAATCCTTGCCGCAGTACACGGAAAAACCGGCCAGATTCTATGGCAGGCAGGCCACGGTGCTCATGGAAAACGCGCTTTCCTTGCACCAAACCTATCATCTGGTGCATCCGGAAAGCAGAAAGACACTCAGCGTTGGCCTCATACGCATGGCCAACACCGGCCCGCTCATGGCCCTGGCCCTGGGCTTGTATCAGTTGCAACTGGGCGAGGCATTCCCGGATACCCATATTCACCTGTGCTGCTATCATTCTCGCCAGGTACTGATTTTACGCAGTGAACTTGAGGAAAAACTCGACCGTATCCTGAAGCGGGATGAACACCAGCCTGGAGGCATCTTCACTCATCCCGAAATAGAGCAGGCCCTGAACAAAAGCGCTGCCCGGCACCATGTGTTCATTGTGCTTGCCTCGCCGGTGGCAGAAATCGGACGCG
>CAZEIT010000180.1:0-5333 GCA_964512515.1 uncultured Desulfobulbus sp. | reverse complement strand
AGGGCAAAACTATTGATCTTGATGACCATACCATCGATATCGTAATCCAGGCTGGTGCGCAGATCCCGCAGGCCCTGGTAGCGCAGCTCTATCTCCTCTTCCGACGCGCAGAGCGCGGCAAAGGGGTTGACCGGAAAGCCACAGTCCGCCAGAGCCTGCAACAATGTCTGCTGCGAGTTTACCGCAAGCGCCTCGGGATTACCCACGCCATAGACAAAAAATGCCAGGGGACGTCGGGCTGTAACTGCTGGATCGAGTTGGCGCAAAGAGCCTGCTGCGGCATTGCGGGTATTGGCAAAGAGCGGCTCGCCCTGCTCTGCCCGCTGCCGGTTAAGTTCGGCAAAACCCTTTCTGGACAAAAACACCTCGCCCCGCACCTGCAGTTCCTGCGGTGGCAGCTGATCTTGCCTGGATTGCAACTGCAGGGGTATGCCGCGCACTGTTTTCAACTGCGGAGTAATGTTCTCGCCAACCAGGCCGTTCCCACGGGTGGAGCCCGACACCAGCACCCCTTTCTCATAGACCAACTCAACCGCCAGACCATCCAGCTTGGGTTCCACCATGAAGGCAAGGCCCTGCTCCCATTTCAGGTAGCGGCGCGTCCGTCCGGTAAAATCAGCAAGTTCCGCAGCGGCAAAGATATTGTCCAGGCTCAGCATGGGGCTCTTGTGGGCTACAGGCTGGAAGGCAGCCAAGGCAGCACCGCCCACGCGGTGGCTGGGAGAATCCGGGCTGATAAGTTCAGGAAAACGAGCTTCTAGATCGAGCAGCTCCTGAAAAAGGCGGTCATACTCGCCATCGGCGATGATGGGGTCGTCTAAAACGTAATACCGATGGGCGTGGTCGTGCAGGCTGCGGCGCAGTTGGGCCAGTCGCTGTGCCGCAGCCTCTGTTTCCTCAGAATGGGTCTTATTTGCCATCAATGAGTTTGCCAAGCTTGGAGATGTTCTCCGGGCTGACCTCATCGATGAAGATCATCACGCTCTCCAAGGGTTTGTTGGCGATGCGGCAGATGGATTCGGTGACTTCTTCCACGATTTTTGCCTTCTGATCCCTAGTGAGTGTTCCTGCAACCCTGATGTTCACGTATGGCATAAAGCCCTCCTTGGAATTGTTACTTAAACGTACACGCCAAGGCTTTAGTTTTTGTGCTAGTGGCGTGTTTTTCCTGATTATATTTTTTCTGGAGACAAAGGCATTTTGTCTGGGTACTCTATATACCAGTATTCTACAATTTCGTCGATGCACATCTCGGGACGGTAGCGCCCCAGGCTGGGGAATTCATTCAGGAGAAAGCATGCATGTACTTGTGACTGGCGGAGCCGGATATATCGGCAGCCACACCTGCCTGGAACTGCTTGATGCTGGCCATACGGTGACCGTGGTGGACAACCTCTGCAACTCAAGCCGCGTTGCTATTGCCCGGGTAGAGGAGTTGTGCGGCAAGAAGATCAACTTTATCGAACTCGATCTCCTGGACATGCAGGGGCTGGACCAGGTTTTTGCCGAGCACCCGGATATTCAGGCGGTCATTCATTTCGCTGGTTTGAAGGCAGTGGGCGAATCAGTGCAACAACCGCTGCGCTACTACCAGAATAACCTCATCGCCACCCTGAATCTCTGCGAGGCCATGGCCAGGCATGGGGTGAAACACATTGTTTTCTCCTCATCCGCGACCGTGTATGGCACACCTGCCAGCCTGCCCATACAGGAAAATTTTCCCACCAGCGTCACCAATCCTTACGGCCGCAGCAAATTGATAATCGAACAGATCCTGGAGGACCTGCACATAGGCGATCCGACCTGGCAGGTGGTATTGCTGCGCTATTTTAACCCGGTGGGCGCGCATCCGAGCGGGCGCATCGGTGAAGACCCCAAGGGCATTCCCAATAACCTCATGCCTTACATCACCCAGGTGGCGGCGGGCAGGCTCAAGGAACTGCGCGTTTTTGGCAATGATTATCCCACCAAGGACGGCACTGGCGTGCGCGACTACCTGCATGTGGTTGATCTGGCCCGGGGCCATGTCAAGGCGCTGGAATACACGCAAAAACGCAACGAGGTTTTTATCTACAACCTGGGCACAGGCCAGGGCAGTTCGGTTTTGGAGATGGTGCAGGCATTTATGGAGGCAAACAGCATCGACATCCCATACCGCATCAGCCCACGCAGACCAGGTGATATTGCCGAGTGCTATGCCGATGCCTCGCTTGCCCTGCACGAGCTGGGCTGGCAAACGGAATACGGGCTAACCGACATGTGCCGACACGCCTGGAACTGGCAAAAAAATAATCCAGAGGGATATCCGCCCTCCGCATAAACATTACCGGTGCAACCCACCGGAATACCTGCAACAGGAAGAACATGATGCCAGCAGCACTTATCCGTGGCAAAGAAATTGCCGCAACAATTCAAGAAGAGCTGACTGCCGAAGTGCAGCAGTTGCAAGCCAGGGGTATCGTGCCCGGTCTGGTCACCGTCCTGGTGGGTGATGATCCGGCCTCGCAATCCTATGTACGGGCAAAGAACAAAACCGCCCATGCCCTGGGCATCCACTCCGAGCAGCGCAGCCTTCCGGCTACAACCACTGAAGTGGAACTGCTGGAACTGATCGCCAGCTATAACCGTAACAGTGCCATCCACGGCATCCTGGTGCAACTGCCCCTGCCCCGCCACATCAATGAAAGCAACATTCTCTCCAGTATTGATCCGGCCAAGGATGTGGACGGCTTTCATCCGGTCAATGTGGGGAAAATGCTTTTAGGAGAGCCGTGCTTTCTGCCTTGCACTCCCCACGGCATTATCGAACTCCTGCAGCGTAGCGGTGTGGAGACTTCCGGTGCCGAGGTAGTGGTGGTGGGCCGCTCCAATATTGTTGGCAAACCGGTGGCCAACCTGCTCATCCAGAAACGCACAGGCGGCAACGCCACGGTCACCCTGTGCCACACTCGCACGAAAGACATGGCTTTCCATACCCGCAGGGCCGATATCCTTATTGTGGCGGCGGGTGTGCCGCAGATGATCAAGGCAGACATGGTCAAGCAAGGGGCAGTGGTCATTGATGTGGGTGTCAATCGCATTGGTGAGAGCGAGAGCGGCAAGGCCATTCTGGTTGGCGATGTTGATTTTGAAGGTGTTGCTGTAAAGGCACGGGCCATTACCCCTGTGCCGGGAGGAGTCGGCCCCATGACCATCACCATGCTCATGCACAACACAGTGCAGGCGGCGAAAATGGCGCACGATATTGTGTCGTGAACCCTGATTAGTCAGTAATTTCGCGCTCCACAAAAACAGAAGGACAGAACATGCCCCCAGAAAAAAAATCTGTTTGTCCCACCTGCGGCGGCAGCGGCGAAATCAGCTTTTTCCAGGGCGAAAGCCGCTTTCTGCTCACCCGGGAAGAATGCCCGGCCTGTTGTGGCTTGGGCTATGTGCTGGAAGAAGAGGCCCTCTCTGCCAGCACAAAAAGTAAGCCGGATTCGTCTGCGAATAAATAATCCTATTTCAGATCAAAGTACTATCCTTGCCGGCTTGGGTATATACACCTCAAAGTGCTTTTATATACGCCTGCGTCGCATTTTCCTCGCTTCTCTGATACATTCGCGTTGACCTGGAACTGGCAAAGGAGACACGCAGCACACCTGCGCCTGTTTATATATCTTTCAAACTTCTGCCTCTAAGAATCTGCTCATGAACAGCAAACACCCCCTACCCACCCTGCTTTTCTTCCTTTTCAGCTCGCTGCTCTTTGCTCCCTTGCAAGAGGCCCAGGCCGATGCCCTCAGCGACTGCATGCAGAAGCAGCTCTTTGCCTCAAACGATACGGTCACAGTGGGTGAAATCCGCGCCCAATGTCTGGAGGAGCTCAAGGTGGAAAACCCGGTTGCCCAGAAGCCAGACACTATTCCCACAGCAGTGGAAAAACGGATCAGGGAGGAGCGGGAAAACATCCTCAAACCTTTCACCCTCACTGCTCACCGCGCCAACTACATCTTGCCTTTTGTGTACAATTCCTCCAGCTACAACTCCTCGCACCATGGGGTCAAGGGCAATGGCGATCCGTATGATTTCAAAGATGCAGAGGCCCAGTTCCAGATCAGCCTGAAAACCCCGCTGATGGTGGATCTGTTCAATGGCCGCATGGATGTCTATGCCGCCTATACCAACCACAGCTTCTGGCAGGTCTATGATTCGGATGACTCCGAGCCCTTCCGCGAAAGCACCCACGAACCTGAAATCTGGGTGCAGTTCCATCCCGACTGGGAGCTCTTGGGTTTCAAGAACACCGGCAATCTTTTTGGCTTCAACCATCAGTCCAATGGCCAGAGCGATCTCCGCTCCCGCTCCTGGAACCGGCTCTTCGCCACCTTTCTGGTTGAACGCGGCAACCTGGCCTTGTCCCTGCGGCCATGGATTGCTTTTTATGATGAGGATGACGACGGCGACAACCCAGATATCACCGACTACATGGGGCATTTCGACCTTATGGCCACCTACCGCATGGGTGACCACACCTTTACCATGCGCGGCCAAAACAATCTGGAATCCGGCTTCAGCCGGGGCGGAATGGAGTTGAGCTGGAGTTTCCCTCTGTGGAACTGGCCATACTTGCGTGGCTATGTGCAGTACTACACCGGTTATGGCGAGAGCCTGATTGACTACGACCAGTACGTCAACCGGCTGGGTATCGGCTTTTCTCTGTCAGACTGGCTTTGATTTCCCCCCGGGCGGGCAAAAATTTCTCTATCCTCAACTCCTCGACTACACCTTGATCGGCTCGCCTAAGTGCCTGGGCTGGGTGTGTAGAACATGCACATCCAGCACACAGAAGAATTTGGATAAGACCTCGCGCAGTTTTGTTTTGATGCCGCTGTAGCGACTGACATCCTCTGCATTATACCCCACCAGATCCATGCCATTGTGGCGAGCCACATAAATGGCCCTGCTGTTGTGGAAGCGCTGCGAGATGACTATCCCGCTTTCCTGGCCAAACACCTTTTTGAAGCGGATCACCGAATCCAGGGTGCGGATACCGGCAAAATCACAGATAATATCCGCGTCTTTCACCCCAAGCTTCAGCAAATCCTCGCGCATGAATTTGGGCTCATTGTACCTGGTGCTGCGGTTATCCCCGGATACCACAATCTTCTTGCACTTTCCGGCATGATAAACCTGTGCTGCAGCTTTAATGCGGTTCAGGTAATATTGATTCTCCCGCCCGCCCGGCAACCACTTGGCGGTACCCAGTACCAGGGCGCAGTACGCTTCGGGTAATGATTCGAGGGAATCATGGGTGTACGTGCCGTAGCTTGCCACAAGCAGATTGCAAGCGG
>CAZEIT010000179.1:0-5339 GCA_964512515.1 uncultured Desulfobulbus sp. | reverse complement strand
CGTGATCAAATTGAAGTGAAAAAACAGTTGAGCGGCAACTGAACATTTTTCTGGTTGCTCGCAGTGGTGTTATGGCCGCTGGCTGGCCTTGTCGCGGAAAACTTTGCGGCTCCACCGTTACGCCGCGTACCGTCCTGCAAGACCATTGAATCTCCAGATAACCGGACCCGTCAATGCAACGCTTTGCCATCTATTTTACCCCAGCGCCTGAAACGCCCCTGGCGCAGGCTGCGGCCGCCTGGCTCGGGCACGATATTTGGGGAAACGATCTCTGCCCACTTCCAGACATTCCCGGCCTTGACCCGGCACAGCTGAACAGCCTGCTTCACTCTCCCCGCCACTACGGCTTTCATGCCACCTTAAAACCGCCCTTTGTCCTGAAACCAGGTTTTTGCCCGGCAGATCTGGACACCCGGCTGCAAGCGTATGCAGCCACACTGTCCACTTTTATGCTGCCACCACTCAAGCTTGCCCTGCTGGGAAATTTCTTTTGCCTGCGTACGCAGGAGTCCTCAGCATTACAAAGGCTTGCCGCTAACCTGGTACGGGATTTTGACGACCTGCGCCAGCCCCCTACGGTAATGGAACTGGAAAAGCGCCGCGTCGCCGGTTTGAGCCCAAACCAGGAGGCCATGCTCCAGGTCTGGGGTTATCCATACGTGCTTGACGAGTTTCGCTTCCACCTTACCCTGACTGGCCCGGTCATTGACCCAAAAGAACGGGAGCTTGTCGCGGATGCACTTGAACATCGCTTTCCTGCAGAGCTTCTGCAAGGGCTCTGTTTTGACGCGCTCTCCCTCTTTGTGGAAGAAAACTCGCAGCCACTACGCTGCATTGCCCGCTATTCCATGGGATAGACGGTACTGTTAGACTGTTTCAGTCGAAAGAAGAACACCAGCTTCACTACAACTCAGGTGTACATACTGCCGCTCCTTTGGAGTATTTTCCGAAGCCAGCACAGATCGAGCTTTGAGAGGGCATTGGAATTACGCTTCCGCATCCCTTTTCTCTTCCACTCCTGGCAGGGTGATGGTGAAGGTTGAGCCCTTGCCTAGTATGCTTTCCACCTCAACCGTGCCATTGTGCGCCTGCACGATGTGTTTGACAATCGCCAGGCCCAGGCCGGTGCCGCCCATATCCCGGCTGCGTGCCCTGTCACAGCGGTAGAAACGCTCAAAAATGCGCGGCAAATGTTCCTTGCCAATGCCCGGCCCCTTGTCGCTCACGCTTAAATGCAGCAGCGAACTGCCATCCGCCTTCTTGCTGACCCTGCAGAAGAGCCGCACGGTCGAACCCGCAGGGCTGTAGGCAATAGCGTTGTTGAGCAGGTTGATCAACGCCTGCTCTAACAGGGGTTGATTCATGGGCGCGCTCAGTTCCGGGGCGCACTCCACTTCGAACTGCAGCCGCTTTTCTTCGGCCAAAGGCGCACAGGCCTCCACTGCATTTTCCAGTACTTGTCGGGCAGAAGCAGGGCTGGTTTGCACCTTTTCCCGGCTGCTTTTGTCTTCAATGCGGGAAAGGGTGAGCAGGTCATCAACAATAGCATCAAGCCGGTTGGCCTGGGCTGCGGCCACGGCTAGAAAACTTCTGGCCGTGTCCTGTTCGGCCAGGGCCCCATCGAGCAGGGTTTCAATATAACCCTTGATCACCGTGATTGGTGTTTTCAGCTCATGGGAGACATTGGCCACAAAATCCTGACGGATATTTTCCAGGCGGTTAAGCTTGGTGAGGTCGTTCATCACCAAAAGCACGCCCACGCTGACGCCTTTTTCATCCCTGAGCGGCATAGCATGGGTTTGCAGGGTGATCGGGTCGGTGCCGCTGAACACCGTCACCTCTTTCTCCTGCTGGCTGTTATGGGCCAGGGTGTAGTCAATCAACTCGAGTAACTGGGTATTACGGATCACACCCTGAGCTGGCTTGCCCTTGACCGAATCGGCAGAAAGCATGAACAGGCCCGAGGCGGCCTGGTTCATGCGGATGATGTTTTTATCCGCGTCAATGGCCACCACCGAGTCAGCCATGCCGGAAAAGACCGCTTCCAACTCGTTGCGCTGCTGGATGATAATGCGTACCCGCTGGTTGATCTGTTCGGCCATCTGGTTGATGGCGTTGGCAAGCCCGGCCATCTCCACAGTCATATGATCCACCTTGATGCGGGGCGAGGCATCAAAGCGGCCAATTGCCAGTTGCTCGGCCCCGCGTTTCATCTCCTCAAGCGGACGGCTGATGCGCCGCGCGCTGAGCGCGGAAAGCAGGGCAGCAAGCAGGGGCACGGCCAGGCAGATAAGGATGAGCTTGTTGGTGAAGGCTCTGCTGAGCTGGTCGTAGGCGCTGGTGGTAATGGCCAGGCGAAGTACGCCCGGCGCTTGTCCGGTCTTAAGTGGCACAGGCAGGGCCACGTAGAGCATGGATTCGCGCAGGGTTTTGCTGCCGCGGATGGAACGACCCTCTTTGCCAGACAGGGCAAGGGCCACCTCTGGCCTGGAGGCGTGGTTATCCATGAGGCTATGGTCTTCGCTGGAATCGGCTAAAACTACACCACGAGCATCAATGAGGGTAATACGGGTTGAGGCCTGGCGGCCGGTACGCCGGACAAAATCCTGCAACTGCTCGTCTGTGCCACTTTGCGTAAGTGCCGTCACGCTGGGCTGCAGAAGCCGGATGCGTTCGCGCAATTCCCGGTTGAGCTCGTTGATGTAAAAGTCATGGCTGCTGTTATTGGCAAGCCAGCCCACCAGGACGATGGACAACAGGGAAATGCCAACGCAGGCAGGAAATATCTGCCAAAATAAACGGAGTTGACGCATAAGAGGCCTGCCGCAATGTTTCGTATCTTGAGCTTTTGAAGGAAATACCTTGGAAAAACTCTAGTGGCTAGATGGAAATGGCTTTTATTCCGGTCAGTCGCGCAGACGATAGCCGATGCCGCGCACGGTTTCGATGCAGGTACCAGAGCTGCCCAGTTTTTTGCGCAGGCCAAATATCTGCACATCCACTGCCCTGGGAGTGATGCTGTAGTCGTAACCGCGGATCTGATCGATAATCTGCTGGCGGGAAAAAACCCAGCCCGGCCGTGAAGCCAAAAGTTCCAGAATGGTGAATTCCGATGCAGTCAGTTGCACCTCTTGGCCAGCCACCCTCACCTCATGCCGCCCCGGATGAATCTCCAGGGAATGACGGGTAAAAATGCTGACCTGGCCCTCATCCGGTTGGGCCGCCTCGGTTTTGCGCCTGAGCGCCGCCTCGATGCGAGCTATCAACACCCTGGGACTAAAGGGCTTGGTGACGTAATCATCCGCGCCGCTGTCAAGCCCGGTGACAATGTCGTCTTCCTCGCCCTTGGCGGTGAGCATGATAATGGGCAGCGACCTGGTTGCTTCTTTGCTGCGCACCGTGCGGCAGACTTCGTTGCCATCCTTGCCGGGCAGCATCAGATCCAGCACCATGGCGTCCACCCGCTCATGGGCCAGCACGCTGAGCGCTTCCTCGCCACTGTCGGCACAGGTTACGTTAAAGCCAGCCTTGACCAGGTTGTAACTGACCAGCTGTTGGATATCGGCATCGTCTTCCACCACAAGGATACTATATTTTTTCACACCTTTCCTCCTCACTCTTGAACTCTGCACTCAGTTCAGCATAATGTATCTTTAGGGCAAGCTCAATGGCCGAGGCCTCGAAAAGGCGCGGACAAACACGACCCTAATAGGGTTCTAATCAAATAAAAACAGGACTGTGGCATTGCTGCATCTGTTTGAATAACCCTGCAAGAAGACCCTCAAAGGCGGAGGCCGTAGTGGCGCGACACATGTTTTTTCATCGAGAAATCGACAAGATAAAGAGAATGATCCTTGAGCTTGGCATCATGGCGGAAGACCGCCTGCGCCGGGCCTGCATGATCATTCATGATACGGCTGCCGAAGCCGAGATCGAGGCTTCGGAACTCATCAACTCCGACTGGCAGGTCGATGACATGGAGGTGCGGGTGGAGGAGGAATGCCTCAAGCTCATGGCCCTGCACCAGCCGGTTGCGCGTGATCTGCGGCTCTTAGTGGTGATCATCAAGATCAACAACGAACTGGAACGCATTGCCGATATCGCAGTCAATATCGCCAAGCGGGTGCAAACCATTAACAAGAAAAAGGGCACGGACTACGCCCCCAGTGTCGATTACGGCCCCATGGCGGCCAAGGTCCTGACTATGCTGAAAACCAGCCTCAATGCCCTAGTCACGGAAGATGGCGAACTGGCCCGGCAGATATTTTTCATGGATGAAGAGGTCAACGCCCTGCGCGACAAGGCCTACCAGAGCGTGGTGGCGGAAATTGAGGAGCAACCCGGCAATACTGCCTCGCTCCTCAACCTGTATCTCATTGCCCGCCATTTGGAACGGGTGGGTGATCGGGCCAAGAATATCGCCGAAGAAGTGATCTATCTGGTGGATGGGGAGATTATCCGCAATCTGGATGACGCGGATATCACTGGCCGTTGAGGGTGCCATGCAAACCGCCCTGCCGGCCGGCAGGGCGGTTTGCAATGAAACTGGCTTTAGAACTTGAATTAAAACTTGGCATTGCCCAGACAGGCCCCGGTCTCCAGCGCCGCCCTGAGCCAGGGATGATCCAGCGGTACAGCCTTGAGTTTTCCCACCACATTGGCAAGCGGCACTAAGGTAGTGCCTTCACCCTTCACCGCTACCATGGTGCCAAACTGCTGATCGTGAATGGCCTCGGTGCAGGCCGTACCCAACCTGGTGGCCAAAATACGGTCTGCAGCGCTGGGTGTGCCGCCACGCTGAAGATGACCCAGGATGGTCACCAGGCTCTCAAGGCCGGTAAGCCCCTACAGCTCACGGGAAAGCTGCAGGGTATTGGTATCCTACTTGAGCTTGACGGCCGCCAGGGTTGCTTCGGCTTTTTTAATGCGCTTCGCATCCTTCTCGTCTTTGGCCGCAGCCTTCTCTATCTTCAGCTTTTCCAACACAGCCGCATCCTGCATGGAGAGCGCACCCTCGGAAATGGCAACAATACTGAAATTCTTGCCCCGGTGCCGCCGCCTGCGGATAGCCTCGGCCACCTTGTTGACATCATAGGGAATTTCCGGGATAAGGATCACATCCGCACCGCTGGCCAGGCCTGCTCCCAGCCCCAGCCAGCCGGTATTGTGGCCCATGATTTCCACCACTATGATGCGATGATGGCTGTGGGCAGTGGAGTGCAGGCGGTCGATGGCGTCGGTGGCAATAGACAGGGCCGTATCAAAACCAAAGGTGATGTCAGTCATGGCCACGTCGTTGTCAATGGTTTTGGGCAGAGTGACGATGTTCATCCCGAGCT
>CAZEIT010000178.1:0-5360 GCA_964512515.1 uncultured Desulfobulbus sp. | reverse complement strand
CAATGCTGCCATCCTCCACCTTCTTTCGCAATTCCGGTAGCTGATTCTGCACCTCGGGATGCTGGTAAAACCAGATTTCCAGCCCCTCATTCACTAGAAACCACATCCAGCTCATGGCCTGTTCGCGGCGTTTCTGCTGCAATTCTCCAGTATTGGTCATGATCTTTTTGTGGTTGATGACGGCATCCCAGATTTCCTGTAATCCGGTTCGTTCGACCGCACTGCAGATCATGACCGGAGGCATCCAGTTGGGCGAGGTAGGCTTGACCAGGTGCAGGGCTGTTTCATACTGTTTCTTGGCAAGCTTGGCCCTGGGGATGTTATCGCCATCGGCCTTGTTGACTACAATGGCATCCGCCACTTCTAAAACACCTTTCTTGATACCCTGCAATTCGTCGCCAGCTCCGGAAATCTGCAGAACAAGAAAAAAATCAACCATGGAGGCAACCGTGGTCTCTGACTGACCTACACCCACGGTTTCCACGATAATGACATCAAAACCAGCGGCCTCGCAGACCAGCATCGATTCCCTGGTCTTGCGGGCAACCCCGCCTAAGCTGCCGCCGGAAGGCGAGGGACGGATAAAGGCGTTGGCATGCACTGCCAGCTGTTCCATCCGGGTTTTATCGCCAAGGATGGAGCCGCCACTGCGGGTGCTGCTGGGATCAATGGCCAGAACCGCCACCTTGTGGCCCTGTTCTGCCAGCATATGGCCAAAACTCTCAATGAAGGTACTTTTGCCAGCTCCCGGCACGCCGGTGATGCCCAAACGAACTGCTTTGCCGGTATATGGCAACAGTTCGTTAATGACATCTCTTGCAATCTCCTGATGGGTGACAAGCGTGCTTTCCACCAGAGTTATCGTCCTGGACAGTTGCAAACGGTTATTGTCCAGAACGCCTTGAATGTAATACGCGGGATCTCGCTGCATATCCACCCTCTTGGAGCGTTTGAGTATGTATATGCAAACGGACGGATTTTTGGTCCGTCCGTTTGCGCTCTTACCTGATTACACGTTTACCCGTGCACTTACTTCGCCTTGCCTTCGATCAGGTCAAGCACGTTGGCGGCTGATTGGGTGATCGGGGTGCCCGGACCGTAGATGCCCTTGCAACCGGCCTTGTAGAGGAAATCATAGTCGCTGGGCGGAATAACGCCGCCAGCTACCACGATAATCTCGCTTGCACCCAGCTTCTTCAGCTCTTCGATCAGCTCGGGTACCAGGGTCTTGTGACCAGCGGCGAGGCTGGAAGCGCCAACAACATGGACATCGTTCTCGATGGCCATCTTGGCAGCTTCTTCCGGAGTCTGGAACATCGGGCTGATGTCCACGTCAAAACCGAGGTCTGCGTAGGAGGAAGCAACAACCTTGATACCGCGGTCATGTCCATCCTGACCCATTTTGGTAACAAGAATACGCGGACGGCGACCCTGCTTTTCAGCAAAGTCATTGGTGCGCTTACGCAGAGTTTCAATAACCTGGGCGCTCTCATCGTTGACTTCGCTGTACTCCGAAGAGTACGCGCCGGAAACGCACTGGGTGGTGGCGGTGTAACGGCCAAATACTTTTTCCATGGCGTCGGAAATTTCTCCCACGGTTGCCCGTGCCTTGGCAGCCTCAATGGCGACTTCAAGCAGGTTGCCGTTGCCTTCGGCGGCCTTGGTAATGGCATCAAGGGCTGCCTGGCAGCGCGCGCTGTCACGGTTTTTCTTCGTTTGGTTGATACGCTCAATCTGCTCCAGACGAACTGAATCAGGCACTTCGAGGATTTCGAAGTCAAGCTTCTCGTCTTTCAGGCGATACTTGTTGACACCCACGATAACGTCCTTGCCCTGGTCGATACGGGCCTGGCGGCGGGCGGCAGATTCTTCGATGCGCATCTTCGGCATACCGGAAGCGATGGCCTTGGCCATGCCGCCGAGCTCTTCAACCTCTTTGATGATCTTGCGGGCGCCTTCAACGATGTCATTGGTAAGGCGCTCAATGTAGTAAGAACCGCCCAAAGGATCGGCAACCTTGCAGACCTGGGACTCTTCCTGGATGATGATCTGGGTGTTACGGGCAATGCGGGCCGAAAACTCGGTGGGCAGACACACTGCTTCGTCAAAGGAGTTGGTGTGCAGGGACTGGGTGCCGCCAAGGACTGCAGACATCGCTTCGATGGTGGTGCGAATGATGTTGTTGTATGGATCCTGTTCGGTCAAACTCCAGCCGGAGGTCTGCACATGGGTGCGCAGCATGGACGATCTGGCGTCTTTGGGGTTGAATTGCTGCATCAACTCGTACCACAGAGTACGAGCGGCGCGCAGCATGGCGATTTCCATGAAGAAGTTCATGCCAACGCCAAAGAAGAAGGACAGACGCGGGGCAAAGGTATCCACATCCATGCCTGCCTTAAGCGCGGTGCGAACGTACTCAACACCGTCGGCCAGGGTAAAGGCACACTGAAGCACCGAGTCAGCGCCAGCTTCCATGATGTGGTAGCCGCTGATGCTGATGGTGTTGTATTTCGGCATATGCGCGGAGCAGTAGGCCATGATATCGGACACGATACGCATGGAGGGCTCCGGCGGATAGATATAGGTATTACGGGTAAGGTACTCTTTCAGGATGTCGTTCTGGATGGTGCCGTTGAGCTGCTCCTGCTTGACGCCCTGCTCCTCGGCAGTGGCGATCCACATGGCCAGAATCGGGATAACCGCACCGTTCATGGTCATGGAAACAGACATTTGATCCAGTGGAATGCCATCAAAGAGAATCTTCATATCTTCGATGGAATCAATGGCTACGCCTGCCTTGCCGATATCGCCGGCAACACGGGGGTTGTCCGAGTCATAGCCACGGTGGGTGGAAAGGCTGAAGGCTACAGACAGGCCTTTCTGGCCGGCGGCAAGGTTTTTACGATAGAATTCGTTGGAGGCCTTGGCGGTGGAGAAACCGGCATACTGACGAATGGTCCAGGGGCGGCCGGCATACATGGTGGCCATGGGACCACGGGTATACGGCGGCATGGCCGGTTGCTTGTCGATGAAGTTCAGCCCTTGCAGATCATCGCTGGTATACAGCGGTTTGACGGTGATTCCTTCAGGAGAGCGCCAGTTCAGAGTATCAGGAGACTTCCCCTTCATCTGTTTGGTGGCGATTTCAACCCACTTGTCATAATTACTTGCCATGTCGTGTGCTCCTTGTGTTGAGGGGATATCCCCAGAATAAAAAGCAGGACAGCACATTACCTTTATGAAAGAAGTATTCCTCCATTGTGGTCATGCACCGCAGCTCTTAAGCTTGAGCACCCCCCCGACTGTTGCCGCAGCCAGGGGGTGCTGTTTGAAAGTAAATTTATGGGCGTTCGCTGATTTCTACCAGCACACCACCGGTCGCTTTGGGATGCAGAAAGGCGATCTTGCACCCTGCCGCACCTATCCGCGGGGTTTCGTCGATGAGCTTCACGCCTTTTTCCTTCAATTCTGCCAGGGCTTCGTCGATGTTTTCCACCCGGAAGGCCACATGCTGAAAGCCGCCTTTACCGCCATTTCTTTCGATGAATTTGGCAATGGGGCCATCGGGCTCCGTGGAAACGAGTAATTCCACTTCACTCTCGCCCACAGGGAAGAATGCGGTTGTAACTTTTTGCTCCTGGACAGTTTCAGTACCTTCCAGCTTGAGGCCCAAAACATCGCCCCAGAATTTCTTTCCTTCTTCCAAGGTGTTGACTGCAATACCAAGATGGTCAATCTGAAGAATTTTCATGCTGTTTCCTCCCAGTGAGATTGTTTGACTAACGTGGTACACGTAACCAATTTACAATAACCGGATCTAAAATATATTGCAATTACAAGGTGTTCGCTAATTTTTCTTTCAGACTTGTAAAAAAACAGGAAAAACGCAGCGCCCCTGCAGGAGTCCAGAGGGGCGCTGATAAGTGGTGTTGGCAGAGTTGTTATTATTTCGCCACCCGTTTTACAAAAGCTCCGGTTGGGTCGATTTCTTCGCGGATCAGGCGGATCTCTTCCACTGTTGGGGGGGCAAACTCGCTCACATTCGGAGCCACCAGCAGTTCAAAACCAGTGTTCTCTTTGATGCTGTCCACGGTTTCACCAGGGAACGTCTGCAGTAGGCGCATGCGTTTGGACTGCTCCTCAAAATCAAACACACCCTTGGTGGTGATGACCCGGTACGGACCCTTACCCTGCATGCCTGCCTTGAAGCGGGCATTCGGGCTGCCGTCAAGATGACCTGGGCTGGTAATATACGCTAGTTTTTCGCTGAATTTTTTCTTGTCATGCGGCACGATGAGGATGGTGCGCTCACAGGATGCGGCCATGTCGGAAGCGCCACCACTACCGGGCAGGCGTACTTTCGGTTTTTGATACCCGTCCGGAAAATCACCGATCATGGTGGAGTTGAGGTTGCCATACATATCCACCTCTGCACCGCCGATAAAGCCGTAATCGGCAAATCCGCGTTGGGTGAGTTCGAACGCAGCGTTCAGACCCTTGACGTAGGACGCGCCGGTAAAGGTCTTAGAATCGCCCACGGAAAGGGGCAGGCCGCATTTGAGGGGCGGACCGACCGCGCCAGCCTCAAATACAGGGATAAGCCCTGGCGCATGGGTACGGATAGCTAGGAGTGATGCGACCATGGGCAGGCCGGTGCCGACGAAAACGATCTTATTATCCTCTAATACCTTGGAACCCGCCACAACGATAATTTCCTGGGCGGTATAATCAGTTGATGCTGTCATGATGACTCCTTGTCAGAATTTCACAGAATAAGCAGTTATCGCCCAATGCATTAAGCCAGTCTTTCAATGGCGCACGCTTCTCCTGCCCGTGCATCCAGGAACCGCTGGATCGGCAATTTAGCAAGGTACTCTTCGAAGCTTGCCACGCCAAAAATATTCTCATCAAACCAGGCTTTCAATGCATCGGGAGAGCCACCCTTGCACATGGGCGCAATCAGACCAAGGAAGCTGCGGATATCATCGCCGCTGAAGTAGTAATGTCGACGGCATGCGCCGGGGAATGCACCGTAGGGCACTTCAACCACTGCATCAACCGCTGGGAAGGGAATGCCTACATCTTTTGGAGCACTGGTAATTAATTCATGCGAAACCAGCTGTTCGCAGGTAATGATCGTGTGGGCCGAAGCCATGGCGATTTCGCTGCAGGTTGCGTCGCTACCGCGGATGATGCAGTTACCATACATATCAGCGGCCTGCACATGGATCAAGGCTACGTTCGGATGACTTGCCGGGAGCAGGGCGATCGGTCGTTGGGTAAAGGGGCAATCCATAATCTTGGTGCGGCTTGTTCGCTTGATATCGCCTCCCAGTGGGCTGCGCGAAGGGATGAACGGC
>CAZEIT010000177.1:0-5389 GCA_964512515.1 uncultured Desulfobulbus sp. | reverse complement strand
CTGATATCACCCACAAATCAAAGGTGGGCGGGGTCGCGCTTGATCTGCACGATGAAGAAGAACTGAAGAACGCCTATGCCAAGATCATGGAAAACGTGCAGAACCAGTATCCCGAAGCCCGCATTCTTGGTGTAACCGTGCAATCGCATATTGCTACCGATGGGCTGGAGCTGCTGATGGGGAGCAAAAGAGATGCGGCCTTTGGTTCAGTGCTGCTCTTTGGCGCAGGCGGTGTTCTGGCTGAGCTGTTGCACGACAAGGCCATTGGCCTGCCGCCCTTAAACCGGCTTTTGGCCCGCCGCATGATGGAAGAAACCCGCATCATGACCCTGCTGCAAGAAGCCAGGGAACCGGCTGTCAGGCTGGATGAGCTGGAAGAGCTGCTGATGCGGCTCTCCCAGTTGATCATCGACTTTCCTGAAATTGTCGAACTGGATATGAACCCCATTGCCCTGCAGCAAGGGCAGCCAATTGTGCTGGATGCCCGCATCCGTCTGGCGCCCAAAAGCGAGAGCAACTCACCGCATCTGGTTATCAGTCCCTACCCTCAGCATCTGGAGCGGCACGATTTCACCGATATGCAGCTACCGCTCTTCATCCGCCCGGTCAAACCGGAGGACGCGCCACTCTTTACCGCCCTCTTTGACACCCTCACGCCTACCAGTATCTACTACCGTTTCTTCAGCGTGGTCAAATCGCTCACGCCCGAGGCGCTCGCCCGTTTCACCCAGATCGATTATGATCGGGAGATCTCCTTTGTCGGCCTGGAAGATCGTGAAGGCAAGGAACGCATGCTGGGCGTGGCCCACATTGCCGGCGACCCAGATGGCCGCCGAGGCGAATTCTCCGTTCTGGTGGGCGATCCCTGGCAGGGCAAGGGCGTGGGCGCAAAACTGCTGTTACAGTGTCTGGAAATCGCGCAGGAACGCGGCATGGAGGTGGTGTGGGGCACGGTACTGGCGGAAAATCAGCACATGCTGGCACTTGGGAAAAAATTGGGGTTTACGGTGAGCCCCGGCGCAGACTCCTCTGAATTCAAGCTCACCATTGACCTGCGAAAAGCTAAATTATAAGACAAAACCCTGGCCACTAAAAGGTGGCATGGCACTGCAATTTTAGGTATGTTTGCAGGGTAAAGGCTGCTGACTGGCAGAAGCCAACAATGTTTCATCATAGAGGAGACCAAGAGCATGGCAAAGCAAGTGGAAATCGACCGGGAAGAATGTATGGGTTGTGAAGCCTGTGTTGAACTGTGCCCGGAGATTTTTGAGTTTGATAGCGATGCAGTGAAGGCCGTGGTTATCAAACCAGAAGGCGGTGACGAAAAGTGCATTGATGATGCCATCGCCTCCTGCCCGGCAGGCTGCATCACCTACGAATGATTCACGCCTTTTTTCGGGCGGCAGGCAGGCATCCTTTGGTGCCTGCCTTTTTTTATCACGTTATTTCAGACTTTTCAGCCTTTCAACAGCTTTGAAAACGGAGAACATCATGGTTACAGCCTTTATCCTCATGCAACTGGAGCGCAGCGCCATCAACGATACAGCACAAAAGCTTCAGGAAATCAGTGGTATCAGTGAAGTATACTCGGTCAGTGGCAAATATGATCTGGTGGCGATTGTGCGCGTGCCCAACAATGACGATCTGGCCGACCTGGTGACCAAACGCATGCCTGCACTCGATGGTATTCGCGCCACGGAAACCATGCTTGCCTTCAAGGCTTACTCCCGCCACGACCTGGAAGCCATGTTCAGCCTGGGTATGCAGTAATTTCCACTCCCAACAAATTTGCGTATAAAAAAACGGCCTGCGCGGCTACCCTGCAGGCAGCGCACAGGCGCAGGTCTATGCTTAAATTCCCTCATCTGATGAAGCAGTACCTGATCTCATCTTGACATGCAAGCACTGCTGCATCTGCATCATTCACTCTTCACCTGGTTTCTGATCCATTTTTCCAGCGAAACCAGCGGGAAAATGACGAACCCAGCCGCTGCCGCCATTCCGAAATCAGCAGCGCTCAAAGCGGTGGTGCCAAATATCTGCTGCAAAAGCGGCAGGTAGACAAAAAACAGATGCAGCACCAGGATTGCGCCGATGCCCGCAAACACGGTGGGATTACTGAACAGGCCAATGGTGAGCAGGTTGTCTTTCAATGAGCGGCAGTGGATCATGTAAAAGATCTGGAACATGATGACAAAGGTCACCGCCATGGTCTGCGCTTCCTTCAAGGCAATGGCTTCCCCTACCCCAGCCTTGATGCCACCGAAATACTCCACGCTGAAGAGCGCAATGGTTCCAACCGTCATCAGGATGGAAACCATGACCACCCGGAAAACCACAAAGGTGTTGAAGAGCGGCTCCCTTGGCTGTCGTGGCGGCCGGTTCATGATGTTTGCTTCCTTGGCCTCAAAAGCCAGCGGCAGAGCCAGGGTAACGGCGGCCACCAGATTGATCCACAGCAACTGCGCCGGCTGCATGGGCAGGAGCAGGGCTTTGGTTACCGGATCAAAAGGGAAGAAAATAATTCCGTAGATGAGGATAAAGGCCAGACCCAGGTTGGTTGGCAACAGAAAGGCCAGCGACTTGATCAAGTTATCATAGACCCGCCGCCCTTCCTCCACGGCAGCGCTGATACTGGCAAAATTGTCGTCTGCAAGAACTATATCAGCCGCATCCTTGGATACCGCAGTCCCGGTAATGCCCATGGCCGTACCGATATTGGCCTGCTTGAGCGCCGGGGCATCGTTGACCCCATCGCCGGTCATGGCCACGATATGACCGCGCTGCTGCAGGGTGGTGACCAGCCGCAGTTTATGTTCCGGCGCAACCCGGGCAAAGATATTGCTCTTCTCCGCGTTTTCCCACAGTTCCGCATCGCTCATCGCGGCAAGTTCGGCACCGGTGTAGGCAATATCGCCGTCCGTTGCCAGCCCCAGTTCCTTGCCGATGGAAAAGGCAGTGGTGCGATGGTCTCCGGTGATCATCTTTACCTGGATGCCCGCCTGATGGCAGCGCTCGATCGCCTCAATGGATTCGGTTCTGGGCGGATCGATCATACCGATCAGGCCGATAAAGCTCAAACCGTCCTGTACGGTTTCTTCGCTGAGTTCCTGGCCTGTAGCAGTGACAGGCTTGTTTGCAAGCGCAAGCACACGAATGCCCTGCTCGCCCATGCGGCGCACGGCTGCCTTGATTTCCTCCAGGACATCCTGCCCCTCCAGGCCGCAGCGCTGCAGAATCACCTCAGGTGCGCCCTTGACCACAATCCTCGCTGCCTCACCGCCATTCTGGGTGGCCATGTACTTGTTTTCAGAAGTAAAGGGGATTTCATCCGTGCGCGGCTGCTCCTGCTGCAATTGCTCCATGGAAAAGCCTGCCTTGATAGCCGCCACAATCAGCGCAGCCTCGGTCGGGTCTCCGTTAATCACCCAGCGCCCCTCTTCCTCCATCAGGCTGGCATCATTGCAGAGGGCGGCGCTTTCCAAAAGCAGCCGGATATCTTCCGGCAACTCCTCCAGCTTGCCCTCGGCTGTCGTGAACTCACCCACCGGCTCATAGCCGCTGCCGCTCACCCGCACTTCGTGCTGGGGCGTGTACAGCTCGGTAACCATCATCTCGTTGCGAGTCAGGGTTCCGGTCTTGTCGGAACAGATTACCGTGGTACTGCCCAGCGTTTCCACTGCGGGCAGTTTGCGGATAATAGCCTTTCTTTTGGCCATGCGCTGCACACCAATGGCAAGGGCAATGGTAACCACAGCGGGCAGTCCTTCGGGGATAGCCCCGACAGCCAAGGCAATAGCAAAAATAAGGGTATCTTTCAGGGCCATGCCCAGGGCAATGCCTTCGGCCAGCGCCCTTTTCACTCCCACGGCCAGGATAACCGCCGAAATCAGCAGCACGGCAATGGTGATGTACTTGGTGATCTCCTGCAGCTTCAGGGTCAGGGGCGTGGCCAGATCCACCGCATTGTCGAGCAAATCGGAAATACGGCCCAGCTCGGTCTGCATACCGGTTGCGGCAATCAGACCCTTACCTGTACCCGAGGTAACCAGGGTACCGCTGTAGGCCATACAGCGCCGATCTCCCAAGGGGGCATCCAAGGGCACTGGTTTCGTGTCTTTACTGACCGCCACCGACTCGCCGGTAAGTGCCGCCTCCTCGATGCGCAGATTTTTCACCTGCAAAAGGCGCATATCCGCAGGCACACTGTCTCCGGCTGCCAACAGCACCACATCGCCCGGCACAAGCTCCGAGGCGGCAATAGTGATATTCTTACCCTCGCGCACCACTGTGGCATTTTGCGGCACCATCTCAGAAAGTGCGGAAATAGCCTTTTCCGCCCTGAATTCCTGCACAAAGCCGATGATCGCATTGATGACCACCACCGCCAGTACCACCAGACCATCGGTGAGCTTGCCCAGAAGAATAGCCAAGGTGCCGGATACCAGCAGCACCCAGATGAGCGGGTTGTTGATTTGCCGCCAGAGGATGACAAGTGGGCTGGCCTGTTTTTTCCTGATGATAAGATTTGCACCGTATTTTTGCAGACGCTGCGCAGCTTCTGCAGGTGCAAGGCCTTTGTCACCGCTGTTCTGAGCAGCCAAGGCCTCAAACACACTCATGCCATGAACATCCCGGTTTTCTGCAGGGTCGAGCGCTGTTGTATCCATAATGATGTCAATTGAAGGACAAAAAGAACCGGAGCTGGATCAGCCCCGAAAAAAAAGCGCCATCCGCTGAAAAGGAATGGCGCTAAACACGAGGAGAAACTCGTCAGATCAGTGGATTACCTGAAGATGGAACCTCTTTCCAATTGATCGCGGCGAATTTCATATTCCCGCTGGTCGATCTTGCCGGAGCGAAGATCATCCTCCAGCTTTTTCTTTTCCCGATGGGCATTGTACTCATAGCCGCCAACGCCGGCTGCTGCGCCGCCAAGCGCACCCAGGCCCGCGCTGCGTCCATCACTGGAACAGCCAGTTGCCGTCAGGCTCAGCAAAAAAAGGCCGATACAGCCATACACCAGTTTTTTCATTGCTATCTCCCTTTACATGCATTTACAAGCAGTGCGTCAAGCCCGGCTGGTAGGGCTGCGGGCTCAAATCATGAGGGATATAATAGGAATGCTTGGAGAAGCTGTCAAATGAATCGAGCGTTGTCCATCCCGGCAGCACCTGCATCACCATAGGACAGTGAAGCCATCAACCTGACATTGCCAACAAGAACTGGTACTGTCTTTTTTGCGATGCCTGTTTGACAGGCAGCAGGAAGGTTACTATTAAGTTGAGCTGTTATTCCATTTCCATATCAAAGTCCTCTCTGTGTTGGCTTCAGAAAATGCTCGCAGGACGTACCTGTATGTACGCCTGCGTCGCATTTGCCTCGCCTC
>CAZEIT010000176.1:0-5393 GCA_964512515.1 uncultured Desulfobulbus sp. | reverse complement strand
GTTCCAGTTCGCGCACCGATTCAGGCACAATCTGCACCTTGAGCAGTTGGCCGCCACAGTGCAAATCCACCAAAACGCGGTTGCCCGAAGGACTGAGCCCGGCAACGCGGCACAAAAGCAGGTTGCGGGCGCTGGTGGCTTGTGGGTGCTGTTTGAACAGGAGCACATCCCGCGCATCCAACTCAAAAACCGCATCAGATCCAGCCGCGCCCTCAATGAGACGCAGGCGCGTGCCGCCCCAATCGTATTCATAAAGGCCGTTGCGCTCCTGCGGCCTGCCCAGACGCAACACATTGGTATAGCCCTGGTCGCCGGAGCCCCACAGTTTTTGCGCCAGCATTTCTGTGCTGGTCAGTTTCTTCACCCTGCCCGCCTCCATCAATAACACCTGCTCGGTCATCAGGCGCATTTCCAGAAGCGAGTGGCTGATAAAGAGCAGCGGCAGGCCAAAGGTGGCGCTAACCTCGTTCAGGTAGGGGATGATTTGCAGTTTCAGATTTTCGTCCAGGCCGGTAAGCGGTTCGTCCATGAGGATAAGGCGCGGACAACTGAGCACGGTGCGGCCCAGAGCCACCCGCTGCCGTTCACCGCCGGAGAGCAGATTCACCCCGCGCTCCAAAAGATGCCCAAGCGACAGCACGCGGATGATATCTTCTGGATTGATGCGGCGCTGGTCCTTGGGCGTGCGCTGGTAACCGTAAAGCAGATTCTTGCGCACGCTCAGATGAGGAAAGAGACGGGAATGTTGAAAGACCACGCCGATACGGCGCTGCTCCGGCGGCAGATTGATGCTGGCATTGCTGTCGTAAAGTACGGTATCGCCCAGGCTGATGCGACCGCCATCCGGCCTGAGCAGACCAGCCAACAAGAACATCAAGGTGGATTTGCCGCTGCCCGAAGGACCGAAGATGCCCACCTTGGCGCCCTGCACCTGAAAATCGGCCTGGAAGAAAAAGCTGCCCAGTCGTTTCTGCACCCTGCAGGCCAGTTCCACCCTCAGCGCTGCTCCATGGTTTTGCCAGCCGCATTACTCAGCAAGAGCACGGCAAAAGAAAGAGCAATGGACACCAGGCACAGGGAAAGGGCCATGCGGTCGCCTCCTGGCGTGCTGGTGTAATCGTAAATGGCAAGCGGAATGGTTTGAGTGCGGCCCGGAATATTACCGGCCAGAATAATGGTTGCGCCAAACTCGCCCAGGCTGCGGGCAAACATCAGGGTCATACCGGCAAACACAGCCCTGGCTGAAAGCGGCAGGGTGATGGTGAAAAAGGCATCCCAGCCATTTGCCCCCAGGGTGCGGGCGGCATGGCTATAGTTGCTGTCTACGGATTCCATCCCCAGGCGGATGGAACGTACCAGAAGCGGAAAACCTACCACTGCAGAGGCGATGATGGCGCCGGTGAGGGTGAAAATGATCTGGATATCGAAGTCAAGCAACCTGGAGCCGATCCAGCCGTTTTTGCCGAAAAGCAGAAGCAAGAGATAGCCCACCACCACTGGCGGCAAAACCAGCGGCAGATTGACCGCGCCTTCAAGCAGGGTTTTCCCAGGAAAACGGCCACGCACCAAAAGCCATGAAACCGCGATGCCAATTGGCGTGGCCACGAGCGTTGCCGTCGTGGCCACTCTGAGCGACAGTAGAATAGCATCCATGTCGCCTGGCTGAAGAAAGGCCATCCAGTACCCGCCTGTTTCTTTTCCTGTTTGTAGCCTTATGCCAAATACAGATCAAAGCGCAATCTGTGTCGGCTTCTGGAAATGCCCGCAGGATGTACCTTTATGCACGCCTGCGAGCATTACTCTTGCCTCCTTGATTCATGCCTTTGATCTGGAACAGGATTATTCGCTTACAGTGAAGCCATACTTCTCAAACACTGCCTTGCCTTTGTCACCAGTCAGCAGTTCATAAAAGGCCTGGGCTTCTGCATTAGCCGCGCCCAGGGTGGTGAGGGCAATGGGGTAGGTCACCGGCTTGTACAGTTCCTGCGGAGTTTCAAAGAGAATGACCGCGTTTTTAGCCAAAAGCGCGTCGGTTTTGTAGACAAAGGCTCCATCCACCTCGCCGCGGTCGGCATAGGTGAGTGCCTGACGCACATCCTTGGCCAGCACCAGTTTCTTGGCATCAGCTAGTTGCTGGTATATACCGGCCTTTTCCATGGCCTCCTGGGCGTACTCTCCTGCCGGCACGCTTTTAGGGCTGCCCATGGCTATCTGCTGCAACTTGGTGATGTCTTCAAGCTTGGTGATGGCCGGGTTCTTTTTGCCGGTAAATACCAGGGTGTTGCGCACCAGGATGCGTTCAGTAGCTGGGTCGATATTTTTTTCGTCCCGCAGAAAATCCATCCATTTCTGGTTAGCGGAAATGAACAGGTGCGTGGGTGCGCCCTCATTAATCTGCTTGGCCAGGGTGCCGGAAGGGCCATAGTTGGGCAGCACCTGGATGTCGTGGCCATCGGCCTTGAATTGGGCCAGCAGTTTGTTGGTGGCGTCGGTCAGACTGGCAGCCACCGAGATGTTGAGGGTTTCGGCAGAAGCGGCAAATGAGGCTAAAGGTGCGAGCAGCAGCGCCAAGAGGGCTGCGCAACAAAGGTTTAATCGAAGCATGCAGAATTCCTTTAAGTAAATGGGATAAATAGAAACAACGGCTACAAAACGATAACTAAGTGCTGGTAAAGCATTTGGTGATACCGGCACAAAAAGTGCCTTGGCTCTTGACTGGGCTATCTTTTCAGTCAGTGGCCAGCATAACCTCCGAGGCCTTGATCACCGCCAGGGCGCGCATGCCGGGCGCAAGCCCCAGGTGTTTGACGCTGCTCGTGGTGATGACCGAGGTAAGCGTATTGCCGCCGGCAAGGTCGAGCGTGACCACATCGTTGACCGCGCCAGTTTCAATGCGCTTGACTGTGCCCGGCAGGATGTTGCGGGCCGAGATTTTGGCAGAATCTATTTCCAGACCCAGCATGACGGAACTGGCCTTGACCACGGTCATTACTTCGCTGCCAACCTGTAAACCCAAACGCTGCACCGAATTTTCCGTAATTACCGAAACCACCGTGTCGCCACCGCGCAGATCAACAGTGACCACAGTGTTGACCGCACCGGTTTCAATTTTTGCCACTTTACCCAGCCAGATGTTGCGGGCACTGATTTTCATTTGCAATCTCCTCAGAGTTTTGATGGTATGCAGAGCCTGCTCAGGTTCTGCGCAGAGAAAGGCGAGAAAGCCGCCGAGTTCTTTTTGCAAATGGCCTGCCCGCTCGATAAAGAGCAGGCCCGCTTCGGTCAGCTCTGTGCCGCCGCCGC
Organism: uncultured Desulfobulbus sp.; assembly: GCA_964512515.1. GTDB lineage: Bacteria > Desulfobacterota > Desulfobulbia > Desulfobulbales > Desulfobulbaceae > Desulfobulbus. The sequence goes on along the minus strand of CAZEIT010000176.1, from coordinate 2,090 downwards.
CGCTGCCGCCGGTCTTGCGGCTGACCAGATCCTGCTCGGATAGATTGTTCAAAGTTTCCACCCGCTCCCAGGCCGCCTTATAGCTCATACCCACGGCCTTGGCCGCTTTGTTGATGGAGCCATGCTGCTGAATGGCCATGAGCAGGTGCAGCACCTGGTGGCGCTCGCCCTTGCCGCCCAGCCAGGCCTGCAGCACCTGGACCGCGCCATTATTTTCAGGTGCCACGACCGCAGGTTGCGCTGCGGAATCTGTTGCTGGTTGTACCTGTGCTGCCTGTTTCATTGGGTGGATAGGTTTCCCGTTTTTCCTGTTTCGTTATTCTATATTCGAACAACCGTTAGCACGCGAGCTCGCAAGCGTCAAGCTGAATGTGCAGGGAACATCTTGCAATAGACTAACATCATTGACTTTACTGAGATGTCCGCTTCTCTTTCCGCCATAAAAAAGGGGCTGTCCAAACGGACAGCCCCTCTCTGACACACTGCATGCCCAAGGCAATCAAATAGACATCGTGTTTGCGTTCCATCTCACTTCAAAAATTCCAGAAATCTCAGAATTATAGGCAGACGCCGGGCAAGCCCCCAGCTCCGTGTCTGCCAGCCTCAACACCGTGCTTCACTGGGCAGCCTTCCGTGCTGTTTGCAGCCAGCCATCCCAGGTGCTCTTATTCTTTGCGATCCACTCATCCACATGGCGGGCAATATCCTCCTCGCTCTTCTCGCCATTGTCCATGCGGGTGTTTTGGGCGTTCAAGTCGTCCAGAGGCAGGGTAAACACCTCAAACAAGGTCTTGGCGGCGGGGTTCTTGGCAATGAAATTTTTATTGGCCACAATGCGGATATCATTGACCACAAAACCCAGCTTGACCGGATCAGAAACCGCGCCTTCAATGCCGCTTGCCTCCATGCGCGCCCGCAAAGGTTCCTGTACCGGAGATGGTTTAGTTTCTGGCACATTGATCCACACCACATCCTTGCCTGGTTTGAACTTGTACAGGGTCCAATTCGGGCCCCAGGTGTAGAATAGCACTGGCTCACCGCTCCTATAGGCGGCCAGGGTGGAGGCCATGGAGGCCTCATAGGAGGCGGTGATCGGGTTGATATGATCAGCCAGTCCATATACCTTGAGATGGTGGCCAATGGTTTCGTAGCAGCCCCAGCCTGGCGGACAGGCGGTCAGATCCGCCTTGCCGTCACGGTTGCGATCAAAGGCCTTTTTGACTTCGGGCCGCTTGAAATCATCCAGGGAGCTAATACCAAATTTCTCCGCGTCTTTTTTGGAAACCAGATAGCCCTGGATTGCGCCAGCCTTGACCACGTAGCCATAGGTATCCCCTTTTTCATAAAAATTATCCGGCATCTGGCTGTCATGAATGGGAAACCAGCCATTGGTCCAATAATCCACATCACCCAGGGCCAGGCTTTTATAGAAGATGGGATTGGACAGATCCTTGGGCTTGTCCACCTTGTAGCCCAATTCTTCCAGGCCTCGGCGCACCAGGGCCTCCTGGAAAAAACCGGTATTCCAGGTGGCGCGGGCAGGCTTCAGTTCCACGCCTTTGCCCGGCTGATCCAGGGTTGCAGCCAAGCCTGCCTGCGGCTGCGCAAGGGCAAGAAAGAACAATGAAGCAACAAAAAGATACTTTCGCATACGGAGTACTCCTGTAGATAAGGTTGTGTATATGCTGCGTGTTTTCAGGCGCGGGCCTGCAGCCTACTGCCTACGGCCCAGGGCCTGGGTAATGCGATCCAGGATGATGGCCAAAAGAACAATGCCAAGCCCGCCCGTGGTCGCCAGGCCAATATCAAGCGTGTTCAGGCCCTGCACCACCGGCGAGCCCAGGCCGCCAGCGCCAATGAGCGCGGCAATGACCACCATGGAAAGGGCCATCATCATGGTTTGGTTCAGGCCCGCCATGATAGAAGGCAGGGCCAGGGGAAATTGCACCCGCCTGAGCACCTGCCACCTGGTCGCGCCAAAGGAAAGGGCAGCCTCGACCAGTTCAGGATGCACCTGACGGATACCCAGACTGGTCAGACGGATGATGGGGGGCAGCGCAAAAATAATGGTGGCGAGCACACCAGCCACA
>CAZEIT010000175.1:0-5404 GCA_964512515.1 uncultured Desulfobulbus sp. | reverse complement strand
TCAGAACCAGCCAGCCGGAACCCGGCCACGATCTCCATGCGTTCCAATTGCGCATGCACCAGCCGCCGCAACACCCCCTTGCCCTTGCCGTGAATGATGCGCACCTGCAGGATACCGTGCTCCTGGCACAGGGGCAGGTAGTCGTAGAGCAGGTCTTTTACCTCGTTTGGACGGAACTGGTGCAGATCCAGGGTGCCGTCAATGGGCAGTTCTACGCTCTCCGGAAAATAATCGTCATCAGTCATGGCTATCCATCACCTGCAGGGCCAGGGCCGCAGCGCGCTGGGCTGCGCCTGTCTCGCCCAGTTGCAACCGCAACTCGGTAAAGCCCTCCTGCATGGCTGTGCGCTCGGCGCCTTCTTCGAGCAGTGGTCTGAGTCTGGCCAGGAGCTGTTGCGGGTTTGCCTCGTCTTGCAGCAGTTCCGGCACCAGCTCACGCCCGGTAATAAGATTGGGCAGGGAGAAAAAAGGCAGGCTGCGGATAATGAGCTTGCCCAGCCAGTAGGTATGGCTGGCTACCCGGTAGGCCACCACGCTGGGCGTCCGTAAAAGCGCCAGTTCCAGGGTTACCGTGCCCGAGGCGGCCAGGCAGGCATCGCAGGCAGCCATCATGCTGTAGCGGTCTTCCGTGATGATACGATAGTCAAGGCGGTCTTGATAGGCTAAAAGGCCATTTTCCTCCAACAGTGCACGGGTGATGGTCGATGCCTGAGGGATGAGGAAGGTGCGGCGTTGTTCTGGGGCTTCTGCGCAGAGCAGGGCAGCGGTCTCCAGAAAAACCGGCAACAGGGTTTCCACTTCTTTTTTTCTGCTGCCTGGTAAGAGGCCAATGAGTTGGGTGCCATCCTGGAGTTGGTGCGCACGCATGAACTGGCTGCGGGCCAGGCTTGGCCGCACTGAATCCAGCAGGGGATGGCCCACAAAAACGGCGCGGTACCCGTGCCGGGTGTAGATTGTCTCTTCAAAGGGGAGGATAACAGCCACGCAGTCTGCCAGGCGGCCAATGGTGTGTACCCGTCTTTTGCGCCAGGCCCATATCTGCGGGCTGATGTAGTAGAAGATGGGAATGCCCAGTTTCTTGGCCTGGCTGGCCAGAAGCAGGTTGAAATCAGGATAATCGATCAGGATCAAAAGCGCGGGCTTCCGGGCGCGCATGCGTTCAAGCAGCGCCTTGCGCGCCTTTAAGATATCGCCCAGGTGGCTTAAAACTTCAACCGCACCCACCACCGCAAGTTTGGCCGCATCACAGAGCATTTCCACCCCGGCGGCCGCAAGCTCTTTGCCGCCCATACCGCAGAAATGAAGCCCTGGCCGCGTTTCACGCATGGCTCGCACCAGGGCTGCCCCGTGCATGTCGCCTGAGGCCTCGCCAGCCACGATCATAACTTCAGGCTGTGGTGGCATGGTATCCTGTTGGATCATTTCAGCCAGGCTGGCTACCGTGCTGGTCACTTGGCTGGTTTTGGCAGAGCAGTGCAGCCTGCTGTTGCAAGAGGGGGCTGCCTATGCCCGAGGTGCACAGGGTGCGCAGGAGCTGCCGGTTGTTTTTTTGCACCGCATCTATAACCGCCAGGGCCACGGCCAGAGAATCCCGGCCCTGTGCGCCGGTTACCGCTGGTGCTTGGCGGCTGCGCACGCAATGCGTGAATTCAAGCAGCTCCAGCTCAAGTGCATCAGCCAGCACCACCTCAAGATCAGTGATGGCCGGGCTTGGGCTTTCTTCAGTGCTGTTGAGCGGCAATTGCATGGTGCTGCATTTTTTAGCGTGAAAATCAATAGTCAGGCATTCACCTGGCTGGAAAAGGCGCATACGCCGTTCCACGCTTTGCGAAACACGGCTGGCAGTGATATTGGCGGTACAGCCGTTGGCAAAGATGATGTGCGCATTGGCAATGTCGGTGTGGGGAGTGAGCACCGGCGCGCCTGCCGCACTGAGGCTGGTGATGGGTGATTTGACCAGCGACAAGATAATATCCAGATCGTGAATCATCAGGTCGATGATCACATCCACGTCCGTAGCTCGCCTGGTAAATGCGCCCACCCGTTTGGCCTCGATAAAAAGCGGCAGGGTCAGGCGCTGCTGGGCCGCGCGCATGGCCGGATTAAATCGTTCAACCAGACCAACCTGGAGGATACGTTCCTGGTCTGCTGCCAGCTTGACCAGGGCGTTCGCCTCATCCAGGGCAGAAGTGATGGGCTTTTCCATCATCACATCTACCCCGTGCTGCAGGCAGTAGCTACCCACTTCAAAATGGCTGGTAGTGGGGGTAGCAATGGAAACCGCATCCACTTGGGAGGCAAGTTGCCGATAATCCGTGAAGGCGGTAGTGCCGGTTTCACTGGCAACGGCCTGACCGCGCTCTGTATCAATGTCAGCCACACCCGTCAGGGTGACATGTTCCATAGCGGCGTATTTTTGAGCATGATACCGGCCCAAATGGCCCACCCCAATAACGCCAACGCGAATAGTTTTAGTCATGACTCAAATACCCAGGTAGGCGCGCTGAATGTCTGGATTGGCAAGGAGCAGTTCAGCCCGATCCTGCATGGTGATGCGGCCGTTTTCCAGCACATAGCCACGGTCTGCCACCTGCAGCGCCAGGTTGGCGTTTTGTTCCACCAGAAAGATAGTGGTGTTCTGGTCCTTGTTTATTTTTTGGATGATTTCAAATATCTGCCTGGTGATGAGCGGCGCAAGCCCCATGGAAGGCTCGTCCAGAAGCAGAAGCTGGGGCCGGGCCATGAGGGCGCGGGAAATGGCCAGCATCTGCTGCTCACCCCCAGAAAGGTTTCCACCGGGCTGATTGCGGCGCTGTTTCAAAATAGGGAAAAGATCGTAGATATAGGCACGGTCATCCTCAATGCCCTTTTTGTCGCGCCGCAGAAAGGCGCCCATATCCAGGTTTTCAGATACGCTCAGGGCAGGAAAGATATGCCGCCCTTCCGGCACCTGGGAAATACCCAGTTGCACAATACTGTTCGGGGCCATGCCCACGATACTTTGTCCTTTGAAGATGATCTCGCCACGACGGGGTGAGGTTATGCCGGAGATGGACATCAGGGTGGTGCTCTTGCCTGCTCCGTTTGCACCGATCAGGGTGATAATCTCGCCAGCCTCGACGCTAAGGGACACGCCATACAGGGCCTGAATGTTGCCGTAAAAGGTGTCTATCTGGCGCAGCTCAAGCATACTCGACCTCCTCGCCCAGGTAGGCCTTGATCACCACCGGGTTGCTGCGTACTTCCTCGGGCATGCCCTCGGCGATCTTACGGCCGTAATCCACCACATAGATATAGTCGGAAAGGCTCATCACCAGCTTCATGTCGTGCTCGATAAGCAGAATGGATAAACCTTCGTCGCGGATGCTGCGGATAAGACCGATGAGCTTCTGCGTTTCTTGCGGATTCATGCCTGCTGCCGGTTCATCGAGCAGCAAAAGGAGCGGTTCCGTGGCCAGGGCCCTGGCTATTTCCAAACGGCGCTGCGCGCCGTAAGGCAGATTTTTTGCCACCTCATCGGCCAGATCGGCCAGACCCACCTTGTGCAAGAGGGATCTGCTGATATCCACGGTCTCCCTTTCTTCGCGCAGGGTTCTGGGGTCGCGTAGAATAGCTCCCAGAATTTTTGCCCTGGTGCGGCAATGGCGGCCAATCATCACATTTTCCAGCACCGTCATGGTGGGAAAGAGCCGGATGTTCTGGAAGGTGCGGGCAAGCCCTGCCTCGGTCACCCGGTTGGGTTTAAGGCCATTGAGCCTGCGGCTGGGCTGCCCTGGCGGCGACAAGAGCAACTCGCCAGCCGTGGGTGTGTAGATGCCGGTGAGGCAGTTGAAAAAGGTGGTCTTGCCCGCGCCATTGGGGCCGATAAGAGCCGCGATCTGGCCGCTTTGAATCGTAAGGTCAAGCTTGTCCAGAGCGCGGATGCCGCCAAATTCCATGACCAGGCCGCGTACGCTGAGAATCGGTTCCGCACTCATGATGCGCTGTCCTTCATGTGGTAGGTACGGCGAACATTGGCGATAATGCCCTGGGGCCGGAACACCATCATGATGACCAAAAGCGCACCAAATGCGAGCATGCGGTAGTCGGAAAAGGCGCGCAGATATTCAGGTAGAAGAATAAGAATCAGCGCACCAATGATAACTCCCACTATGGAACCCATGCCGCCCAGCAACACAATGCACAGGATCATGGCGGATTCGAGGAAAGTGAAGCTGTCTGGGTTGATGTAGGCATTCTTGGCGGCAAAAAGCACCCCGGCCAGGCCCGCCCAGGTCGCACCCAGGGCAAAGGCGGTCAGTTTGACTGTGGTCTTGTCGATGCCCATGGCCTGGCAGGCGATTTCATCCTCGCGCAGGGCAAAAAGCGCCCGGCCGATACGGGAGTTTTGCAGCCGGTTGATGACAAAAATGGTGAGCACTACCATGGCGATGGTCAGGTAGTACTGGTAGTTGAGCGCGGTTTCCATAGTCATGTTCACGCCAAAAAATCCAGGACGGCTGATATTGGAGATGCCGCCAGGTCCCTGGGAAAATTCGCCCCAGTTTTTCAACACAACAAGGATGATCTCGCCAAAACCCAGGGTAACAATGGCCAGGTAGTCGCCACGCAGGCGCAGCACCGGAAAGCCCAGCAGGATGCCGAACAGGGCCGCCATGATACCGCCCAGAGGCAAGGCTATCCAGAAGCCGATGCCAAAGTGCATGTTCAAAAGGGCATAGGTGTAGGCCCCCACCGCGTAAAAAGCGACATAACCCAGGTTGAGCAGCCCAGCCACCCCCACCACGATGTTCAGACCCAGGCCGAGCACCACATACATCAGGGCTGTGGTCATGATGTTGACCTGGTAGGTGGAGAAAAGCAGGGGGAAAACAAGGAAAAAGAGGGCGCCTGCGGCAAATACCGGCCGGGATATGGCCGGAGTGCTAAAAAAACGCTCGGTCAGGCTGAGGCTCCTCGATTCTCCTTCATGGTGCTCCTGTTCCCGTTTGCGGCCACGGCTGTCGCGGTAGTGGCGGTAGATGCTAGCCAGAAGAGAGGCAATACAGGTTGCTGTGCCCACATAGACAAGGTTCTGCCAGCGCCAGATCACCTGGTTTTCGGTCGTGTTCACCTTGATCACCAGGATGGGAAAGGTGAGAAACATGAACCAGAGGGCAGTAAGCAGGGCCTTGCGGCAATCCTTTAAGGTAATGACGTTCATGTACTGCAACGGCTCCTGAACGTTCAGACTTTTTCGATGGTCGCCTTGCCGAGCAGACCGGCCGGGCGGAAGATAAGGATCAGCACCAGAAGCGAGAAGGCAAACACATCCTCATAGGCGCTGGAGACATAACCAGTGGCAAAGGATTCGGTCAATCCCAAAACAAAGCTGCCCAGCACCGAGACGGGAATGGAGCCGATC
>CAZEIT010000174.1:0-5431 GCA_964512515.1 uncultured Desulfobulbus sp. | reverse complement strand
TGGTGGAGAATAATTTCAGCCCGTTCATGTTCATCCTCACCATCAACCTGCTGTTGCTGCTTCTGGGCGCAATCCTGGAGACCGTTTCCGTGGTGCTCCTCACCACCCCACTGATTTTGCCCATCATGCACAGCCTGACTATTGATCCGATCTGGTATGGTGTGGTGCTGACCGTGAACATGGCCATTGCCCTGATTACGCCGCCAGTGGGCATGGACCTTTACGTGATCAAAAGCCTGCGCGACGACATCAGCCTGAGTATGGTTATCCGGGGAGTAGCGCCTTTTATCGTCATCATGGTCTGCTTTTTGGCAATTATCATCCTCTTTCCCTCGCTGAGCACCTGGCTGCCGTCACTCATGCCGGTCAAGGGGGGAGTCGCCTTGTAATTCAACTCCAGGCCAGGCCAGCGTCCAACCTGGAACCACCACCCCTGCTCCCCGCGTCAGTGCCTCGGCGCGGCGGAGCAGGGCCTGCAACCTGCAATCCATTTGCCAGAGAATTCCATGCCCCAGCCCTTTATCCGCTACGGTATCGATGATCGGCCGCCTCTGGCCGCCCTTCTGCTCTTTGCCCTGCAATGGCTCGCTGTCATGGGAGTCTCGGCCATTATCCTGGGCAAGGTAGTGGCCACCCTGCACTTCTCCGAACCGATAGCACAGTTGCTCTACATGCAGAAACTGCTGTTCGTTACAGCGCTCACCCTGATTGCGCAAATCACCGTGGGCCATCGTTTGCCCCTGGTGGTGGGGCCAGCGGTCATCCTCCTGGTGGGCATTATCTCCAGCGGGGCTCAGGATATTGACACCATCTATACCAGTATTATGGCAGGCGGCATATTCCTAACCCTGCTCTGCGGCCTGGGTCTCTTTCACTATGTAGCAAAGCTCTTCAGCCCCAGGGTGGTGGCCACTATCCTCATTCTGATTGCCCTCACCATTACCCCCACCATTCTAAAGCTCCTGCTGACAGCGCCCAGCCCGCAGGCGGTTGCTGGCAATCTCCTCTTCGGGCTGGTGCTCTTGCTGGCCATGCTGGCGGCAGACCGCCTGCTCAAAGGCATGTGGCGCGCAACCATGCTGGTGTGGGCCCTGATAGGCGGCAGCATCGCCAGTTTGCTGTTCCTGCCCGCAGCCGTTCCGCAACCACAAGTGGATTTGCCGCTGTTTTCCTCGGTATTTCAGGACTGCACCACCAACCTGAGCTGGGATTTGGGCCTGATCCTCTCCTTTTTCATCTGCTTTATTGCCCTTGCCATTAACGATCTGGGCTCGATAGAAGCCATGGGCAGGCTATTGCAGCCCCAAGGCATGAAGCGCCGCCTTAGCCGTGGCATGGTTTTCACCGGGATTTCGAATACATTCGCCGGTTTTCTGGGGGTAATCGGCCTGGTGAATTTCTCGCTGACCGCCGGCATTATTGCCTCCAATGGCAATGCCTCCCGCATCAGCTTTCTTCCAGCAGCCCTGGTGATGCTGCTTGCGGCCTTCATGCCGCCGCTGGTGGCCTTTGCCTGGAATGTACCGGCAGTAGTGGTTGGCGTGATTTTGCTGCATATCATGAGCCTGCAACTGGCTGCCGGGCTGATGGTGGCCTTTGGCACCGAGGGCTTCAGCTTTCAGGATGCGCTTATCATCAGTATTCCAGTGATGACGAGCGTCTTGGTTTCCTATCTGCCGCCAGAAGTAGCGGCTTCCTTTCCGCGTATCCTCATCCCGGTGGCCAGCAACGGCTTTGTGGTGGGTACGTTAATGGTGCTCTTGCTTGAGCATGTATTGTTACGCAAAAAAGCTACAACAGCCTGATGCAGCCCTGCCAAATTCTTAAGCGCAACTGATGCCCTATGCGGCTGGTTGCGCCCGTGCCTGCATGACCGCGCCGCGCAGACGCAGCAGGCAAAACATGGCTGCTGCCACCATACAGAGCAGGCCAATCAGAAAAATCCGCCAGCCGAAATGTTCGTAGAGAACCCCTGGGGCAAATGATCCCAAGGTACCGCCAAGGTAATAGAACGAAATATACACCCCATTGGCAATGGCCTTGTTCTGGCTCGCCAAGGTATTGACATAACCGGATAAAAGCGCGTGCACCATAAACATGCCGGTGCAGAAGACAAACATGGTGGCAAACATGGCAACATGATGCTGCAGCATGAATCCGACAATCCCCACTGCATAGATGCACAGCCCTGTTATTGCCATGGCAAATTCCGAACCAAGCCAGCTAATCAGCCGGCGGATATTGAGGGAAACCAGGATGCCCATGATATAACCGCTGTACATAATGCCGATGCCGGTTTCGCCAAAAGCAGGATTGATCCGCTTCAGCTCAAAGGGAAGAAAGTTAAGCAGCCCAGCGAAAACAAAAAATACTGCAAAAATAGTAAGATATAGCCACAGCAGATACCCCTGCCGAATGAGGGCGAACACTTCGCCGGGCCGGGGGCGGCTGTACTGCACATTGGCGTCCTTCTCCAGGCTGTGTAACAGGAAAAAGCCCAGTATCAGGAGCACGCCTAAAAGGAAGAAAAAGAAGCGCCATCCAACCAGTTCAGTGAAGAGCCCAGAAAGGAAACGTCCTAAAAAGCCGCCCAGGATAGTGGCGGCAATGTAGCGTGCCACTGCAGACTGCACCTCACTTCGCTTGGCGGTAAAGGAAATGTAGCTGATAAGAGAGGTAAAAATCGCGGGGATGACCATGCCCTGCAAGCCCCGGATAATCAGCAGCAGCAGATAGTTGCTGGTGCAGCAAAAAACCAGCTCCAGCAGGCCCAGGATGAGCACGGCCAGCCGCAGGATGAGCCGCACGGAAAAGGCTTCGAGCATAAAGCCGTAGAACATGGGCGCAAAACCCAGGGGCAGCATCATCAGGGTGGTGAAGAGGATGGCCTGCAGCGAGCTTAAGGCAAATTCCTGCTGAAAAACCGGCTGGATGGGCTGGGCCGCGTAGAGAGAACAAAAGGCCAGGACTGTGCAGAAGTAGATTTTTGTCAGATTACTGCCGAAAAAACGCTCGCCTATGGTCTGCACCATCAGCCTCCTTGGGATAGAAAAAGGTACTGCCTGCCGGTTCACCTCCGCATGATGCGATCAAGGGCAGGCCCCTTAAAAAGACGCAGCAGCGCCAGACTGAAGACAAGAGCCGCAACGATCCGCACCAGCAGGATGACCCAGAAATTAGCGCCGAAGAGCGCAAAGAGCAAAACATCTTCGATTGAGGAATGGGAAATCATCAAAAAAGTACCGATGAAGAAGATGTCACGACGGCTCAGCGAGCCCCGGCCCGCCTCGCGCAGAAGAATCCCGGCCCCGTAAGTAATCCCCAGGGTCTGGCCAATGATAATGGAAAAGGCGGTATTGGCCCGTTCGATGTGTTTTTTAACGGCAGGTAAGGATTTGACCCAATCCATCACAAGGATCAGGGCGCAAACCAGCACAATCACTTGGGTGGAAAGGATGAAGGCATTGCTGGCAGAGGAAAGAAGCATGGCGGCAAAGCTGTCAAACTGTTTGCCGGCCAATTCCTGCCCCTTGCTGCTGACCGTTCCGCCTGCCAGGGATGCGGGCAAAAGAGTGAGCGGCAGCACCGCAAGCAGGCCGCCAAAAAAGCGCAGCGCAATGGAATACAGGCTGGAGATGCCAAGCCTGGCCATGATGGCGTTTTCTACCGGCAGGGAATGGCAGATGCCGATGAATACGCCCAGAATGGTCCACTGATGGCTGCTCAGTTCCAGAGGTGCGGCAAAGGCGATGGCTGTATAAACATTGAGAAGAATACCCGCAGCCAGGGCCGGAGCGGCCTCCAGCGGCAGGTGCAGAAAGCCGGTGAGCGGGGAAAGCAGCCTCCCGATTGGCCTGAGCAGATCGAAATAGAGCAGGATGTCGGAGAGGATATAAAAGGGCACCACAAACTTCAGCACAATCAGGGCGCTGGCGAGCGCTGATTGCAGTCCCTCGGGCAGACGCCCGAACCCGGTTGCCACTTGCGTTTTGAGGCTGGAAAAACTGGGCCGCATGTTCTTCTGGCAGGTGCAGGCGTTGGCGAGCTTTAGGCAGCGGCCCGCTAGCGCAAAAGATCCATAACAAAAGTCAGGGCTAAACCTAGAAGCATGTAGGCCGCACAGCCGGTCAAGGCCGTCGCTAATGCCAAAGTCCAAGATTTATGGCCATAGCCCTTGGAAAAATGCTCCCGCACGTAGTTCACCTGCCTGCGCGCAGGCAAAATAAACCAGCCAAAGACGTAGAGTACAAGCAGGCTGACGGTGAAAGTATCCACCACCTTGGCTCCAGGAAACAGGGCGGAAAAAATCTGGTTACCCAGAAGAATGATGCAACCAGCCACAAACCACCACAAAGATTGCTGCGCCAATTTTTCTTCCTGCAGGGTACGCCAGTTCAGCATCTGCACCATGGAACCGAACAAAGGGGTCAGCAACAGGCTCAACAGCATTGCGGTAAGGGGGTTCCACAGATATACGGATGGCGCCTTGCCGCCAGACCTGCGTTGCAGCCTTGGCGGTCCGGTCTGTTCTTCCTCCTGAACAGGAAGCATTACTCTCATTGTTCTTTGTCCTTCAGCATCTGTGCCAGTTTTTCCTCTCCCAGCGGCTGGCTGTGCTTGACGCGCATGCTTTCCTGCCATTCCCTGGTAAAATCCCGCTGGAAGAAAAAGTTGACCGCGCAGGTAATTCCCATTGCTGAAATGGCTCCAAGCGTTGCCAAGGCCATATCCTTGTGGGCATCCCAGACATCTCCCTGGGTACCCAGATAGGCTGCTCCCAGATCACCGCCAAACAGCTCTGCTGCGCCCCATTCAAACAGCTCAAAGAGCATGGAGGTAGACATGGTTACATCAAGCGGCAGAAAATAACCCCAGAAACCGCGGGCATCGGCTACGCGGAAAAACAGCTCGCGGATGGGATAGGCCAGCAGCAGGCCATAAGAAAAATGCACCACCCGGTCAAAATTGTTGCGCTGCCAACCCACCAGTTCGTTGAAGGAGGCGCCGAAAAAGCGCTGGCTCCAGGCATCGTAGGGCACCTGTGCATAGGTGTAGTGCGCACCGACTTCGTGCAGGCATAAAAAAAAGAAGATAAGCGTATAGGAAAGACGTGAAAGTGGCAGGCGTTTATAGGAACCGGCCAAGGCCAGGGCAAACACCAGAACCAGCACATTTTCCAGGGCCCAATCTGCCCGGTCATGTGGCTTGATGGCCAAAGCCAGGAAAAGCAGGCTGAAAAGGGCTGCCAGGCCAAGCAGCCAACGGAGATTTTTGGAAGCGACGCGCATGGAGAATGGGTGATTTAACCAAGAAAGGCTTGGATGCGACGAGCCAGGTCTTCCTCCGGCATCGCGCCCACAATCCGGTCTGCCTCCTGTCCCTGTCGGAAAAAGATCAGGGTAGGCACGCCCGTGATGCCAAAGCGGGCGGC
>CAZEIT010000173.1:0-5466 GCA_964512515.1 uncultured Desulfobulbus sp. | reverse complement strand
CACACGATAAGGCGGTGCAGTACTGTGTAGACCGCTATGAGGACATCCGCCGCGCGTTTCCGGACAAGCCCATCGTCATTGGCGAAATAGGGTGGCCAAGCTCTGGCCGGATCCGTCAGGGAGCAATCGCCTCAGCAGCCAATGAAGCCACCTTTCTGCGCCGCTTTCTCGATGTGGCTGAGAAAAACAGCTACACCTACTACATTATGGAGGCCTTTGACCAGCGCTGGAAGGGGTTGGAACTGGAAGGCGCGGCCGGCGCCTACTGGGGGGTGTACGACGACAAGCGTCAGCCCAAATTCGAATTTACCCAGCCAGTGCAACGCATCCCAGAATGGCGGGCCCTGGCAGCCATCAGCATTGGCCTGTCCCTCTTGCTCCTGCTCTTTCTGTTCCGCGACAGCAGGGGGCTGCTCGACCGGGGGCGCGGATTTCTAGCTCTTGTTGCCTATACCATTGCCACCTTTGCCGTCTGGCTGATTTACGATTTTCAGCGCCAGTATCTCACCACCTCCACGCTCATCGTGGGGATTTTACTGATGATTGCCGCTGGCGGGGCTATCCTGGTCATCCTGGCAGAGGCGCATGAATGGGCCGAGGCCCTGTGGATCCGTAAATGGAAGCGTTTGCCCGCACCTGAACAGAAAATCGTGCCGGACGAAGAACTGCCCTTTGTCTCCGTGCATGTGCCCTGTTACAACGAACCGCCGGACATGATGATTCAGACCCTCAAGGCCCTGAGCGCGCTTGATTATCCGCACTTCGAGGTGCTGGTCATCGACAACAACACCAAGGATGAGGCGGTCTGGCGACCGGTGGAGGCCTTTTGCCAGGAACTGGGCGCAAGATTCCGTTTTTTTCACGTGAGCCCGCTTGCCGGCTTTAAGGCTGGCGCCCTAAACTATGCCCTGCGCAATACAGCAGCCAAGGCAGAAGTAATTGCAGTGATTGACAGCGACTATATGGTCTCACCCAACTGGCTGCGTTTTCTGACACCGCAGTTCAGCGAGGAGAACATGGCCATAGTCCAGGCCCCGCAGGATTACCGCGACGGCAATGAAAACGCCTTCAAGGCTATGTGCCTGGCCGAATACCGGGGCTTTTTCCAGATTGGCATGGTCACCCGCAACGAGCGCAATGCCATTATCCAGCACGGCACCATGACCATGGTACGCCGCCGGGTGTTGGAAGAGGTAGGAGGGTGGTCGGAGTGGTGCATCACCGAGGATGCAGAACTGGGTCTGCGCATCTTCGAGCGCGGCTACGATGCCAGCTATCTCCCCTACACCCTGGGCCAGGGGCTGATGCCCGACACCTTTCTTGATTATAAAAAACAACGTTTTCGCTGGGCCTATGGCTCAGTGCTGATTCTGCGCCACCATCTTATGGAGATGCTGGGCCTGAAAGCCAGCAAGCTCACCAGCGGCCAGCGCTATCACTTTCTGGCGGGCTGGCTGCCCTGGTTTGCCGATGGGGTCAACATGCTCTTCAATATCCTGGCTATTGGCTGGTCAGTCGGCATGGTGCTCTTTCCGGAGCATGTAGCGCCGCCGCACATCATCCTGGCCTGTTTACCGGTCTCGCTCTTCTTCTTTAAAAGCGCGAAGATGATCTTTTTGTACCGCAACCGGGTCATTGCCTCCTGGCGGCAGAGCCTAATGGCTGGTCTGGCAGGGCTGGCCCTCTCCCACACCATTGCCCGGGCCATGCTCACTGGTTTCATCACCAGGGGCATCGGTTTTTTCCGTACCCCGAAAAAGGCACAGGCCAACGCCGTGTTCAAGGCATTGGCCGATGCGCGCGAAGAACTGCTCTTTGCCATTGCGCTTGTGCTCGCCATCTTTGCACTCATGCAGCGCTTTGACGCAGATATGCTGGATGTTCGGGTCTGGGCCGGAATGCTGGCGGTTCAAGCCATCCCTTATCTGGCTGCGGTGGTGGTCTCCCTGATCAGTGGCATGCCGCGCCTGCCGGCGAAGCTGGTGGGGGTGATGCCACCGCTACAGGGGTTAAAATAGGCTTATTCCAATCCATCTCAAGCGCCATCCGCGTCTCTTCGGCAAATGCTTGCAGCGTACATGGAAGTACGCCTTGCGAGCATTTGCCCTGCCTGCCTGATCCATTTACCTTGATCTGAAACTGAAACTACTGTCCTCTGATCAACTCCAGTAACTCCTCCACTCCGATGCGGGCACTGACATCTGTGCCTTCGAGTAAGGAATGGGCGAGATCGCGCTTTTCCTGATGCAGGCGCACGATTTTTTCTTCAATGGTGTTGGCGGTAACCAGTCGATAGACAGTGACCGGACGTTTCTGGCCAATGCGGTGGGCGCGGTCTGCGGCCTGATCCTCCATGGCCGGATTCCACCAGGGATCCATATGAATGACGTAATCCGCAGCAGTCAGGTTCAGCCCCAGCCCGCCAGCCTTGAGGCTGATCAGAAACAGAGCCGCCTCACCGGATTGAAAGGCCTCCACCTGGTTGCGCCGCTGCGCTGCAGCGGTTGAGCCGTCCAGATAGCAGTAGTTGATCTTTTTTTGATCAAGATGCCGCCGCAAGAGCCCAAGATGGCCGGTGAACTGGCTGAAAACAAGGGCCTTGTGGCCGCCACCCAAAAGTTCATCCAAGAGCTCGGAAAAGGCCTGTTCCTTGCTTGAGGCGATCTCTGTGCCGCTGTCCACCAGTTTGGGATTGCAGCAGGCCCGCCGCAGCCGCATGATCTCCGCCAGGATGCGGATCTGCCGCACCGCCTGATCCTTGCCGCTTTCGATATTCTCCAGCGCCTGCTGGCGCAGGGCTTCATAAAAATGCCGTTCATCGCGGCTCAGTTCCACCCGCAGGGTCACTTCGGTACGCGGCGGCAGTTCATCCAACACCTCTGCCTTGATGCGCCTGAGCAAGAAAGGCCGAATCAGCTTCTTGAGCATCTTGCGCGCGCCTCTGTCCCGGTACTTCTCGATGGGAATGCCGAAGCGACGGTTAAACTGCTTGAAGCTGCCCAAAAGGCCCGGATTGATAAAGGCGAACAGGTTCCACAACTCACCCAGGTGGTTTTCAATGGGTGTGCCCGTAGTGATCAGGCGGAAAGCGCCCTTTAACTGCATGGCGGCCTGGGAACGCTTGGTGGCGGCATTCTTGATGGCCTGGGCCTCATCCAGAACAATGGTTTGCCAGTTCACGCCGGCCACCAGCTTCTTTTCCTGCTGCAAGAGGGTATAACTGCAGATGAGTACATCATGGGGGTGAAAACTGAGTTCGCCCCTGCCGCGCGGCAAATCCGAGAACAGTTGAATGCTCAAGGTTGGAGCAAAACGACAGATCTCCGCCTGCCAGTTCATGCATACCGAAGTGGGCGCGACCACCAGTGAAGGACCATCCTTGGCGCGGGAAAGGATCAGCGCCAGGGCCTGCAGGGTTTTGCCCAGGCCCATATCGTCTGCCAGACAGGCGCCAAAGCCCAAGGCCGCCAAACGGCTCATCCAGACAAAACCCTCTTTCTGGTAATCGCGCAGCTCTGCCTTCAGGGTCGCGGGTATTTTGAACTGCCGGTCTTGTAGCGTTTCAAGGGCCTCCTGCCTTTGCCGCCAAAGGGACTCTGCCTCGGTATTGGCCTGGCGGCTGAGATCATCAAGGGCTATGGCCGCCAGGGCATGCACCCGGATGTCCTGCTTACCGGCCCCATCCATGGAGCCATAGTAAAGGAGTTCATCCAGACGGTTGCGGAACTCCTGGGTCAGGGCCAGGAATTGTCCATCACCCAGGGGTATGAAACGACTTTTTGATTGCCGCGCCTTTTCCAAAAGAAACTTCAGTTCAACGACTTCGCCTTCATCAATCTGCACCTTACCCGACAGCGCAAACCAGTCCTGCTGGGCAGAGCGGATATTCAAGTTAAGCTGAGCCGTGCCTGCCTGCCCACGGATGGACAGTTTTTCTCCCTCCGGCCACTCCAAGACCACCTGCCTGCGGATGGCGTCCAGCTCCAGCAAAACCTGCAAGCAGGCATCTGGTTCCTGCAGGTGCCATTCACGCCGTTGGCCGACTTCAAAATCAGTGGCCAAATCAAGCATGGGGCAGCTTTCCTCCACCCCGTGCGCCCTGCTTTCCTCCTCGTTGAGATTGCGCCTGGCCTTCAACCGTTTGCCGCCGATTTCCGCAATAAGGTTAGCCGCGCCAATGCCGGGCTTGAGGTAAGGACCCTCGGAAGTGAAGGGCCGCACAAAGAGCTCAATGCGAAAGCCACTGCCAAAGGGGATGAAGTGGATATGGGGGGTGGGGTCTCCCTGTACCTCTTCCAGCTCTTCCCCATTTGCAGGCATGTCGATGGCTGAATGCACGGTCATGAAAGAGGCCAGGCGGCCAATAGTGCTCAGCACCTCGGCACTTGCCGAAACCGGTACCTGCAGGCCACGTGGCCCGGTGATGGCCGCCACCCGCCGGTGTTCCTCCCGGATGCGCACCACCTTGAAGCGAGTCGCGGTTTCCGGCCAGACCGAAACCGAAGCCTCGCCCAGGGGATGGGTGAAGTGAAGAAAAAGGGAATCGCCCCGGCGCTCCACCATGAGTTCCGGTTCAGCACTGATAATTTCAACCGGCGTTTTGGGAGATTGCTGCAAAAAGACCAGGGGATGGCCAATCAGGGCTGGCAAGGCCCGCTCCGGATCAAAGACAAAGCCATCGCCGGCAGCGCCATCCTTGGCTGACGTACGCACAAGGGCTGCACGCAGTTGCTGGTCCTGTCTGGTGTAATAGGGCTGATCTCCTGCCGCCAAACGAGCCGGGGAAATAGTCCGGCCCGCGCTCCATCGGCCCTGGGCATTACGGCGC
This sequence comes from uncultured Desulfobulbus sp., assembly GCA_964512515.1. GTDB lineage: Bacteria > Desulfobacterota > Desulfobulbia > Desulfobulbales > Desulfobulbaceae > Desulfobulbus. The sequence goes on along the minus strand of CAZEIT010000173.1, from coordinate 638 downwards.
TGATCCTTGGCTATGAGTGAGAGCTCGCCATCCGTATAGCTGACAAACCAGCTCAAACGCCGACAAGGATCGGGCTGATGCACCGCATGCACCGCCTCAATCAGCTCTGTGAGGCTGTGCTGCCAATCTGCCGCTGGTTTGAACAGGTTGCACAAATTCGGACTGGATTCTGCAGGCGGGCACTGCTGCGTCTGCCGGCAAAGCTGTGCTGAGCCAAGGGCGGTCAAGAGGTGGGCTGCCTCGCGCGCCAGCCAGCAGTATCCCTGTTCAGCCGCCCGGTGCTGCAACCGTTCCAAACGTCCCAGAAACTCAGGCGCTATTTCCACCCCCAGCCAGTAAAAAATAATCAGGCTCAGCAGCAGGGAGGCCTGGTCTTCTTCTGCTGCCAGGGCAGAACTCAGAGGCAGGAGATCGGGCTTTTCCCCCAACAGATGCGCGGCATAGGCGGCAAGACAACGAAGTGGCAGTACTTCAGGCGCACCTTCTCTGGCGCGGCCCAGCATAAGTACCAGCATCTCTTGGGCCGCTCTCAACCCGGCCTCATCAGCCATGCGCAGTTGAGTCACCACGTAGAAAAATCCGGGCAGGCCAAACAAAGTGGGCTCAGGGTTATCGAGCAGGCGGGCAAGGAGGTCCAG
>CAZEIT010000172.1:0-5499 GCA_964512515.1 uncultured Desulfobulbus sp. | reverse complement strand
GGAAATCACAAGGGGTTATTTCAATATATTCCTTTATCTTCTTCATGGCCGCGATTACATCAGCATCAGAAATATCTACAGGAGGGCAACTGCCTTGGTTTACATTGGTCATTGGTCTGTCCAGGGTGCAGGTGAGAGAAAAAAGACAACAGGCAAGATCAAGCCAGCTTTATCGGTACTGCTGGTCAAGTCAAGCCGGAATACGCAGGATAAGTGCCGGCAAAATACCAGCGTGTCCAGAAAGAGAGGCACTTCCAGCGGCATTCCCCGAAGCCGGCACAACTAACCGCTTTAATGTAGTAATGGAATCAGGCTGCACTCCTGCTGCGGATGGCCTTGGCCTGATCCACATTGACCCAGTAGAGCACACCTTCCCCTCCCTGGCCAAGAAATTCCGGGTAGCTCTGACTGGAAGCGGCTTCCAGCTCGTTGAAGATTTCAGCCCCATGGCTCAGCCAGCAGTGACCGCGCAGTTCCTGCCCTGGCTGCAGACCCATAAGGCCGATATTGAGCTGAACCGCCACGCCACTCTTTCTGAGCAGCACGGCCAGTGGATAGCTGCGGTACCAGCAGGCATGGCGGCTTTTGCCTGCCAGGAGGCTGGTCAGCCGGTTCACTTTTGTGACAAGGGGCAGCAATTCTGCAGGTGAGGCCGCAGTTCCGGCAGTCCTGGGCAGACGCAGGCTTGCACCGCCCTGCCGCCGGATTAACGCGGCCTTGACGATAAGGGCAAGGGTTTTGGCAAAAAGCAGGGCCATATAGAGGAGATACAGGACATTCAGTTGATTCCGTTTATAGGAGCCGCCTGGGATATATTATACTGCCTGCGGCTTATGGAAGGACTGCATGGCATGGGCCAGACAGCCACCCGTGCACTGGCCCCGGCGCAGGTAAACACAGTGCATACACTCGGGCATGCAGCCAAAGCTCTTATAGGGAGCTGTTTTTCTTTGAAAATCGCGTACCATTGCATTGCGATCCGGGTAAGCCTCAAAGGATACATTCATCACATCAGAAAGAGGAAAACAGTGCCAGGCCTGGAAATCAGGCCCCAGATCCAGGATTGGCTGGCAAACCGTCTTGAACCCCTCGCTGCAGCGCGCCAGAACGGCAAATTCCTCGTCCTCGAACATGCACATGGTCAGGCCGCAGTCAAAACCAATCAAGATATCCTCGCGCTCGCAGGTCAGGGCCATGGCTGCCAGGGCGCGTCCTGTGACGCGGTACTGGCTTGGGTGCAGGTATTCGTTGTCGTGGCCAACAATGGGCTGGGCAATACCGATGCGGATACGGCGACGCAGCTTGTAGCGGTTAATCAGCTCGATCAGATAGGCATATGCAAACTCGGGCGAGGTCACAGTAATGCCGGGTTGCACCCGTGGGCCCAGGGCCGCCAGGGCATATTCCACCCGCTTTTTTTGCTCTGGGCTGTCCTCCTTGTTGACGGACACATTGGCAAGCAGCGATACCTGGTCCTGCGGCAGCCCGGCCAGAAAGTCCGCCACCTTCTGCGGCATCATGCAGTTGGAGAAAAGGTGCACATGAAAGCCGCGCTCCATGGCCCGTTTGACAATGGCCTCAAGCTCTGGATGCAGGGTCGGCTCTCCACCAAGAAGGCGCAGCTTTTTGTCGCCGGATCGTTCCAGAAAATCCATGATCTGTTCAAGCTGATCAAGGCTCATGTGCAGGCCGCCGGCGGCATTTTCTACCTGGCCGATCTTGGAGCGAGCAAAGCAAAACGAGCACTTGCGGCTGCAATAGTTGGTGATGAGCAGGTTCATGGCATGACTTCAGTTAGGTGATTGGTGCGCGCTATGCGGCTGATGAGTACTGAGCCTTCGGGCAGATAACAGGGCGGCTGACTGGGCCGATGAAAGGCTGTGCTGCTGAGGCCAAGCATCTGCAGGCTTTGGCTGATGCGGCGTATGTCCTCACCACGGGCAGAGCTGCAGTGCATAAGAGCGATATCCAGCAAGGGCGCGGGCAGTCGCAGCCAGCACAAATTTTCAACGAGATGGCCCAGTTCACGCGCCACCGCCTCCTGCCAGGAAGCAGGCATACTCGTTGCCGCTGCGGGCACAGTCAGCATGGTAAGCCCTTGGTCGGCAAGTTTTTTAAAGGCGGAAGCGTAGGCCTGGGCATCAGGTTCGTAAACGTGCGGCAGCAAGAGCACCACTTCGCTGAAGGGGCGGATCACAGCAAAGCCTGTCAGGCGACAGGTTTGGCTGAGGGCAGTCAACTGGGCGCCCTTGGTTTGGCCTGCCTCAGCAAAGCTGCGAAAATGCCACACGCCCCGCTGCACCAGCCGCTGCACCCAGTCTGCATCGTGAAAAAGCTCGGGCGGCCCCACCAGGCGCAGCCGTGCCGGGGCATGGAGTTGCAGGCGGCCAATGAGCTGCACCAGGGCTTCCCTGTCTACCCCGTTGCCGGCAACAATCTCCACATCATCATCTTCAAGCTCAGCCAGCACCTGCGCCAGCCCCAGCGGCATACCTGTGGCTGTGGCTTGCCCTTGGATGCAGCCCTGGCATTGTCGGCTGCAGGGGCTGATCAGGGAAATGCGGGCCAGCCCGCCATATTCAGGCGCATAGCCAGGCAGCCAAGGCGCCTTGGTGTAGATGGCGCGGCTACTGAGGTTGTAATATTTTTCCACCACCTTGGAGGCAGCCTGGGCCAAGAGGAAATCCGAGCGGCTCATCCACCGGTTCGACCAGGCCCGATAAGGCGGATTCTGGTCAAAGTGGTAGCCGTATTCCAGGGCGCGATGACGCAGTTCGGTACCGTTGAGCAGGCAGAGTTCGTTACAGAAAATGCGGGTGGGCTGTTCCGCCATGATATCAACCAGCCCCTGCATATAGGTAGCGAGCGTTTCTTCGGGAAGACCGCAGATCAGGTAGATATTAAACGGCACCTCGGCGGCGCGCAGGCGGGCCAAACCGGCCTTGAAGCGCTGCGGCTGCCAGGCGCGGTGGATGGCGCGGGCCGTAGCCTGGTGCGTACTTTGCAGGCCCACGTCCACAATGGTGCAGCTTTTCAGGCAGGCAGCCAGTTCTTCACTAACCTGATGAGCATAGATTTCAACCGAAATGACAGTGCGCGGGTTGCGCTCCTGCAGGTCTGCCAGCACTGCGCTGAGCTCGCGCAGCCGGGCCGGGTTGCTGTTACAGAGGATGGGGTCAAGGATATGGAAATAGCCCGCGCCTTGTGCGGCCATGAAGGCTGCTTCCTGGGCAAGACGGCCCACCGAAGCGCTGCGCACTGCTCCTTTGCGACCGCCTTCAAAGCAGAAGCTGCAGCGGTTAGGACAGCCGCGGGAACCCTCCAGCATCACGCCCAGTAAATTGCGCTGATCCGGCTGGACAAGTCCTGCCAGAATCACCGAGGGCAGGTTGTCAAGCTCCCGCACCAGATCCGCAGGCCGGGTCAGCTCAGACTGGCCCTGCTTGCGGAAACGAAGCCCGGAAACCGTGGCAGGATCAGCCAGTTCACTGCCTTCGCTGTGCAGCCAGGCATGCAGAAACTGGGTAAAGGCCAGCTCACCCTCACCTTCGATGATATAATCAAGCTCGGGCAGCAGGCCGAGAAAATCCACTGCCGAGTTGGTCACCTCCTGGCCGCCAAAGAGAAAAAGGGTCTGCGGCAATATTGGCCTGAGCCGCCTGAGCAAGGCTTCCACCGGCATACGGTTCCAAATATTGACCGTCCAGGCAATAAGATCAGGCTGCCAGCCGGCCAGGCGCTCTGCAAACCTTGCTATATCTACACTGTTGTCTGCCTCCACATAGCGGATATCCATCTGGGCGGCCAAAGTGCTATCCTGCGCCACCACCAGTGCCAGCAGCCGCACCGCCAGGCTGTAGTAGCCGGGCATGTTCAGCGCCACCAGGAGCACGCGCCTGCGGGGATATTGGACGTCTGGGCTGTCTGGCACACCTGCACGCTCTGAAGGCCAGGCCGCGTTTTCACTGGACAGATCCAGGTGCTGCCAATTGACCTGGCCGTGGTTGAAAGGCAAATCACCAGGCATCATGGAGTCCTGAAGTAGCGTCTGCGCACATCGCGCAACTCTGAGGCGGAAAAGAAGCCGAGCGCCTGCCTGAAAAGACGCTCTGGTGTTTCAGCGGCATAGAGCATATTGCCTTTCAGTTGCAGATAGTTGCCCAGCTCCACCCGGCTGAAAAAGGGGGCGATCCAGGCCTGCACCCGCTTTGCGTCCGCAGCAGGCAAGGGAAAATGCCGGGAAACCACCTCTGCCTCCAGATAAAACAATTCATCTACCAGGTGCAGGCTCAGGGCAAACATCCTGGTCAGGCGAGTATCATGGCACCACTTGGCAACCCTTGGCCAATCAAGCTTTTCATCGGTTATGAAAAGCGCAATATCAAGCAGTTGCCTGAGAATACCCAGTTCATGGTGAATAAAAGCATGCAAGACCAGGCCAATGAGTTCGTTCTCCCTGGGCAGCACATACAAGCGGCCGTCTTGGGTCTGGAGCGGGCTGCGCAGCTTGAGCCACGCTCCCTCATCAATGCAATTGCGATAGCGCTTGGCGGTCAGAAGAGACCAGTGCAGTTCCAGCACCACGCCATCAATCTTATAGACCTCCTGGCTGCGCAAACGCTCGATGGGGGTATGGCCTGTCAGGGTAAGGTTGCGCAGCACTGCTGATCGTGCATCTGCATGCAAGAGGATATCCACATCACGCATGCTGCGCTCTTCAGGCGAGCCATAGTCACGGTTGGCCAGCACCACCCCGCGCATGGCCACTGCCTCGATGCCCGTGGCGTCGAAGAGGTTAAAAAGCTGCACTGTTAGCCGCAGGGCACGCAGATTGGTAAAAAGATCTGCCATGGCCTTTTGCCGCCAGCGCGGTAAAATCGCAACCAGGCTGCCGCCTGCATCCTGTGCCTGATAGAACAAACCTTCAAGACCGTGCGCCTCCACCCAGCGGCACAGGATATCGGCCTCAATTTCTGCAGGAATACACGCTATAGCCCTGCGAGTGCGGGCATATTCTCCCAGGCTCTCGCGCAGCCATTGGTGGGTTTGCTGTTCAGGGCTGCTCATACCGCACCTGTATGCGCAAGCGTGGATAGCGCCGTCCCGGAGCGATAGCTGAGGCAGGCGCCAATACACTGGCCGCACTGCCCCAAGGGGCAGACGCAGCACTGGGCCATAATGGGCTGGTGCATACGCCGCGAGATGCTTCTGCTGAAAACGCGCGCTGCATCCTGGGGCCCATCGTAGGCGGTGATGGGCTTAGCTGAGCGACTATTCAGGCCCAGACAGGCGGAAAAATGCAGGTTTGGGTAGACGATAAGGTTGTTTGAAAAACCAAGCAGATGGTTTGGGCACACGCAGGCAAGCGAGCCATTTTTCAAGAAATGCCAGGCCACCTCCTCGGGCATGAAACACATGGGATAGGGCTTGGAGAGCTGTATCTGCATGGCCTGGTTCTCTGCCTTGAGCACCAGCCTGCGCAGAAGCGGGGCAAAGGCA
>CAZEIT010000171.1:0-5502 GCA_964512515.1 uncultured Desulfobulbus sp. | reverse complement strand
GGTGCTGGGTGCCCATGCGGCAGGGCACGCATTTGCCGCAGCTCTCGTTCTCGGTAAAGGTGAGGAAGTAGCGCGCCATATCCACCATGCAGGATTCGTCGTCAATAACGATCATGCCGCCGGAACCCATGATCGAGCCTACCGATGCCAAAGAATCGTAGTCTACGTTCAGGTCGATAAAACGGGCCGGAATGCAGCCGCCAGAAGGGCCGCCGGTCTGTACGGCCTTGAACTGCTTGCCGCCGGGAATGCCGCCGCCGATTTCCTTGACAATGGTAGCCAGGCTGATACCCATGGGCACTTCGACCAGACCCGTGCGGTTGATCTTGCCAGCCAGAGCAAAGGTCTTGGTGCCGCGACTCTTTTCCGTGCCAAAGCCCGCATACCATCCTGCCCCTTTTTCCATGATGGCCGAAACCGAGGCCAGGGTTTCCACGTTGTTGATATTGGTGGGTTTGCCAAAAAGCCCGGAAACCGCCGGAAAAGGCGGTTTGGAAAGTGGCATGCCGCGTTTGCCCTCAATGGATTGCATCAGCGAGGTTTCCTCGCCGCAGACAAAGGCGCCGGCACCTTTTTTGATGCGGATAGCAAAATTGAAGCCCGAATCCAAAATGTTTTCGCCAAGGAGTCCTTCCTGCTCCATCTGGACGATGGCGTTTTGCAGGCGCTCGATGGCAAGTGGGTATTCGGCCCGGCAGTATACATAGCCAATGGAGGCGCCAATGGCATAGCCGGCAATAAGGAGCCCCTCCAGTACGGCATGCGGATCGCCTTCCAGCACGGAGCGGTCCATAAAGGCGCCGGGATCGCCCTCATCCGCATTGCAGATCACATATTTTTGCTCAGCCTCGGTGGCGCGGGCAAAGCCCCATTTCACCCCGGTGGGAAAACCTGCCCCACCCCGGCCACGCAGGCCGGAGGCCTTCATTTCCTCGATAACCGCATCCGGTGTCATGGCAAGCGAGCGGGCCATGCCGCTGTAGCCACCTCGGGCCAGGTAGTGGTCTATATTGGCCGGGTCGATGATACCGCAGTTGCGCAGCACAATGCGCTCTTGCGGGGCTATCATCGGCAATTCGGTAAAGGCGGGCACCTTGCCCTGGGCTTCGTCCATCATGGCCAGGGTCAGTGGCTCGTACACTTCGCCCCTCACCAGGTGCTGCTCAACCAGTTGGGCCACATGGCGAGGCTCCACTGCCTGGTAGAGCACCCGTTTACCATCCTGGCCGCGTATCTCCACCAGCACCTCGGCGTAGCACATACCCAGGCAGCCCACCTCATAGAGGGCGGTGCTATCTTCAAGGTTATGCGCCTGCAACTGTTCCCGAAAGGCCTGCAACACTTCCAGGCTGCCCGCGGCCCGTCCGCAGGTGGCTGAACCCACAAGTACACGTCGTTGCTCTGGCTGCGCAAAAGCACGCCAAACTTCCTGAGCCTTTTGCTGTCGCGCTGCGAAATTCATTTGCTCTCCTCAATGAGGCGTTGCGTTTTGGCCGAAGTCATACGGCCGTACACCTTGTCATCCACCACCACCACCGGGGCCAGAGCACAGGAACCGAAACAGGCCACCCGCTCCAGGCTGAAACGGCCATCCGCGCTGGTCTCTCCCGGGGCAATGCCGGTAGTGCGGGTGATGGCCTCCAGAATGTGGCCGCTACCGCGCACGTGGCAGGCCGTGCCTTCACATACCTTTATATGGTGCAGGCCCGGCGGGGTAAAACGGAACTGAGTATAGAAGGTCGCCACGCCGTACACATCGTTTTCAGAGAGATGCAGGTACTCGGCCACGGCGCTGAGCGCGTCGTCAGACAGATAATGCAGACGCTCCTGCACATCCTGCAAAAGCGGGATAAGGCTGTCGCGATCTGGGGCGTACCGAGCGAGAATGTCATCAACTGCGTGGTGTTCCAAAGGCATGGGAGACTCCATGACAGGCTGGGGGTGAATGAATGAATGGATGGACAATAATGCGAATTGTTCACCTGCCGAAAATGCGGCAAGCATACACGATTATCCTGCACGATTCTCCAACTTTTTCTTTCGCAACGGTCACATCCCGCGTACCCCAGCAGACGCCCTATAGCTTACGAATTTGGTACGCAATGAGAATGATCTACACGTAAATTCCATCAGCGCGTTTGAGCTCACGATTCTCCCGCTCCTATATTTCTGCGCTGTATCGCGTATGCCCATGCCTCTTAACGCAGCTTGGGCATCTTGCCAAGATCTTGCCAAGCGGGCCTGTCATTGCGTATGATGCATTTTGTGCAACCCTGTTTGCCTAAATCTGCCTGCAATAAGGGGCAGGAAATGCGAACACTGTCCTTAATGCGTTTGTCTTGGTGGCAGCCACACCTTTGTCCTCCTCATCCTTCCGTAGCCATGGATTTTTTTGAAGCGCAGGAATGCGCCCGCCGCAATACCGTAAAGCTTATGCTGCTTTTTGGCCTGGCCATTGTGCTTATCCTGGTATTTACCAACCTGGTGCTCTATTACGGTTTATCTCTGGAAAGGGCGCTCTACGCCATGGACTCGAATGGAATCAGGGAACCTGGCTGGGGCATGGAGGCTGTTTTCTGGATCAATCTGGTGGTGCTGCTGCTGATCCTGGGAGGTACGGTCTATAAAATTGGCGCGCTTTCCAGCGGTGGCGATGCAGTGGCCAGCATGCTGGATGGCGAGCCCATTTTCAGCGATGATCCTCAACCGGAGCGCAAGCAACTGCTTAACATTGTGGAGGAAATGGCCATTGCTTCCGGTGTGCCGGTACCTCAGGTCTATGTGCTGCCCGAGCAGGGCATCAATGCCTTTGCCGCTGGTTTTGAGCAGAGCGACACGGTTATCGGAGTAACGGCTGGGGCCCTGCACAGCCTCAACCGCGAGCAGTTACAGGGAGTGATCGCGCACGAGTTCAGCCATATCCTCAGTGGCGACATGCGCCTCAATGTACGGCTAGCCGGAGTTTTGCATGGTATCATGCTTTTGGGTTTGGTTGGCCGTAGCCTGTGCTATTCCCAAGACACAGACGACTATGGCCAGCGGAAAAGCTCGTTTTCCCTGTCGCTTGCGGGTATCGGTCTGATAGTCATTGGTTATGCCGGTTATCTCTGCGGCCGCATGATCAAGGCGGCAATCTGCAGACAGCGGGAATATCTGGCGGATGCGGCGGCGGTGCAATTTACCAGAAATCCGCAAGGTATTGGCGGCGCTCTGCTGCAGATAGGCGCAACCCACCAGGGCGGCATGCTGCGTCACCACAAGAGCGAACAGATGAGCCATGCCTTTTTTAGTAATGTCCTGCCTCTTGGCTTTTTTTCGCGGATTTTGGCCGCGCACCCGCCCTTGGACAGGCGCATTCGCCGCATTCTGCCGGATTGGAATGGTGCTTTCCCCATTGCAGGTGCAACTGGCGCAACCGGGGGATATGAGGCGCGAAGCGCAGCACAACGCCGTGGTCTGTCGTCTTCGTTCAGCCTTGAGGGCGCGGAAACCACGGCGGCAAACCTTGTTGACGCAGCCGGTTCAGTCAGTGAAGCCCATGTTGCCACAGCCCGCATTCTTAACAACAGCTTTCCTGCCGTGCTGCGTAAGGCAAGCCAGGATCCTTTTGCGGCCCGGGCCCTTATCTTTTTTCTGCTTTTGGATGAGCAGGCGGAAGTGCGGGGCAGACAACTGGAGCACCTGAAGAATTCGGCGGATCGTGGTGTGCATGCAGAAATCAGGCGACTTTTAAAAAGCCGCGTTCACGCCACCACCGGCCAAAAAATCCCCCTGGTGGAATTGGCGCTGCCGCGTTTGCGCAGTCTGAGCACAGAGCAGGCCCGGCTCTTTCTTGACAATCTCCAGGCGCTTATCCGGGCTGATAGCCGAATCACCCTGTTTGAGTGGTGCCTAGCCAAGATGGTACGGCAGTATGTGGCGGATCTGCTGCCTGGCCGGAAACCTGCAGGCAGGCCCTTGCCTGATCTGGCAGCAGCGGGTAATGAGGCGGCAGTGTTGTTTTCTGCTTTTGCCCATCTTGCTGCAAATCAGGACTGCGACGCGGAAGCACTTTTTGCCGCCGCCTGTGCAGAGGTCGGCCTTGCCGGGTCAGCGCTTCTGCCTGCGACGTCGCTTGGCCTTGGCATTATCGACAAAGCCGTAGACAAGCTTGTCAGTCTTACTCCAGGAGAAAAATACCGTTTGCTACGAGGCTGCGCTCGCTGCCTGTGCAGCAAAAATGCCATGCCACAGCAACAGTGGGAGTTACTGCGCGGGGTGAGCGCCGCCCTGGCAGTACCCATGCCGCCCATGCCTGACTCTGCCTGAACTGTGACACAGACGCGGCACTGGGGCAAGGCGCTCTTCTTTAGCCATTATGGCTAAACTGCAGTACGACCCCGTGATTGGTTACCCGTGTGGGGTACAGTTTCAATACGGATCAGGTCAGCCAGTTTACCAGCGATGGCTTCATAGCTGCCCTGCAGGCTGCCGGGACTCATATTTCCATGGAGAGCAAGGGAGGCTGGAGCGACAATGTGATGATTGAACGCGTGCGGTGCTGCTTGAAATACAAGTGCGTGTATCTGCATGCCTTTGCTGAAGGCCGCGGACTCAGGCAAGGGTTGAAACAATGGATCGATTATTACAAAAGCAAACGACCTCACTCCTCGCTGGACAGCCGTACCTCGGATGAGGCGTATGTGGCAACTCCCTCTACCCGGCTACAGCAGAGACCGGGACCTGGCCCTGGCGGCTAAACCATAACTTGAACTCACCTTAAACCTGCCGCCAAACTGCCGGAAAATGGGAAGCACCTCTCAATATCCAATATGAATTTTGATTCAAAAGTACTGTATTTTCATTATTTTTCCATGAAGATGGAAAACCATCAATTTATTTGTTGACTCAGACCAAAAGTAATCAGAGAGTGAAAGCAAGGAACTAACCACTTACAAAGGAGAACGTAATGAAAAATTATCCGGTAGGCCTCTTGACAAATGATACAAATACTTTGGCAAGGTTGGAATCTAGTCCTCTCTCAGGTTTGAGCGTTTCCGTCCCACGAGAGGTAGCAACTCCTCAAGAAGAACAGTTAGCATGTCATAAATTGGATCTGACCGTGAATACTGAACTGCTTCCCCTATCCACGGCCGTGGAATACCTAGCCGATCTTTTTGGTGAGCAGGAGGGGGACAATTATTTGATTTTGAATAATCAGAAAATTTCTCTTCGCGATAAAAATGCTTTGAAAGATCAAGTAAAGAAAATTGAAAAATAAAACTTAGGGATCACTTGGGAGGCAGGAGAGAAAAAATTTTGCAGCCCTTACAGCGTCGAATTTAAAGCCATGGTCGCTTTGGCCTTACGCTGTAAGGCTCCAGAAAGCTGGCGGCAGTGAATACAAAGTTCATTCCAGCCATTTTTCTGACGCGATGCGAGGGTTCTCCTCCCTTTTTTGATCACTCAGAAAAGTAGAGGCTATGCAGCCATTCTCAGTTTTTGTCTTGGCGTGATGCCGCC
>CAZEIT010000170.1:0-5561 GCA_964512515.1 uncultured Desulfobulbus sp. | reverse complement strand
GTTGCCTGTTCCGCCCCACAACCGGTCAAAACCAGCACCGCCCTCCAGAATGTCATTGCCGTCATCACCTGAAAGCGAGTCATTGCCCTCATCGCCGTACAGCTGATCATCGCCAGCATAGCCGCGCATGCTGTCATTGCCTTCCAGCCCATGCAGTGTGTCATGATCGTTTGCCCCATACAGAAAATCATCCTGGGGCGTGCCGATACGCACCATGTCAGCTATCTTCGCGCTGTTCCATGCAGTGCCGTTGCTGAAACGGATCGTGCTGATTGGCGCTGCAGAGTGCAGAAAATAGTTTTCCACGCGCAGGCGTCCGCCGTCGGCCACAAGAAAAACAAGGTCATTCTCCCAGCGGCGGATGGCCACATCATCGCTGTTCAAGCCATTGGTGAACTCCAATGTATCAGTAGCGCTCACTGCTGTTTTCGGGTAGAGAATCGTATCCCAGCCATCGCCAAGGCCATAGCGATAGGTATTGTTCCCGCCCCCGCCAGTCAGATAATCGCTGTCTGCACCACCGGCCAGGGTGTCATCCCCTTCGCCGCCATAAAGCCAGTCTGTGCCTGCTCCACCGGTGAGCGCGTCGTTACCGGCACCGCCATACAGGGTGTCATTGCCATCACCGCCGCTGAGCAGGTCATTGCCGTCATCCCCTTCAAGCAGGTCGTTGCCGACACCGCCCTCAAGAACATCGTCCCCTTCCTTGCCGAAAAGAGAGTCATTGCCGCCAAGCCCGTTCATGGTGTCGTTGCCTAAAGTGCCGTGCAGCTCATCAGCCTCTTCTGTCACCTGGGTAACCAGGGTATGCATGGCTTCAAAAGCTGAGCTGCCGATCTGGATGATGGTGTCATCATCCAGCCGGATCTGATCCACTGCATAACCGCCGCCGGAATCCTGATAAAAATGCGAGTTGATGCGGACAACATCGTTCTTGCCGCCAATCTCAATAATCAGGTCATCGCCCGAACGCACAAACACCAGCTCACTGGCCTGAATGCCTCCTGTCAGTTCAAGGGTATCAATCCGGCCTGCTGAGGTATCCAGGTTGTTGATACGATCCTTGCCGTCTCCACGGGAAAAACGGTAGATGTCGCTGCCCGCCCCGCCGTTCAGCACGTCGTTACCTGCGCCGCCAATCAGGATATCATCGCCGCTTGCGCCGATAAGGGTGTCGTTGCCGTTCAGGCCATGAAAGATGTCGTTGCCTGCCCCTCCCTGCAGCAAATCGTTCAAATCGCTTGCGCCATGGGCCAGGCTGTCCATAATCGCCAGCGTCGCCACCGAAAACACATCTTCAGGATCACGATTTTCCTGCCACTGGGCAATGGCCCCTTGGAATGACTCGCTGTTCAGCCGGTTATACGGGTTAATGCCACGAATAGCGCGGGTTATGTCTTGCACCAGGGTGTAGGCCTGCTCAGGAGACTGCTCCAGCATGGCCGCCAAAACTGGGGCAACGTTGTCAAATGCGCCTACATAGGTATTGGTGCGTGGGTTTAGTGCATAGGTAACGTTGGCAAAAAACCAGTCCAAATGCGAAGCCCGCATCAACTGATAGTAGGTTGTATCCTTCTGCTGCTCATAGCGGTTCGGGTCTAGCGACCATTGATTGCCTACCCAGGTACCGAAAAAGGAGTTAAGTACATCGTTCTGTTTGCGCTCCGTTACCGGCCCTTCGCTCTGCCCTGTCCACACAAAAAGAATCTGGTCGGTCAGGGCCAGTCGGGAGTCACGATCCGTGCTGGTAACAAAATCCTCCACCAGGGCCTTCAATCTGCCTTCTGTATCACGCACCATGGCTTGGTGCAAATCGTAGGTGGTTCCATAACCTTTGGCGTCGGGCAGGGCGGCTATATCCTCCGGTACCGCCAGCATCTCGGTGGTGGTCAGGGTGCGGTTCATGGTGAACACCACATCCGTCATGGTCAGCTCTTCGCCGGATTCAGTCACAAAGGTGCCGATCTGCCGATGCAGATTGCCGAACTTGTCCACAAAGGGAGAATCTTCATATGCAAGGTTCAAGCCAACAATCTTTTTCTCATCCAGAGAAAAAAGCTCGCCAGGGTCGTTCTGGCCGTTCTGGTTAAAGTCCTGAAAGATGCGTAGCTTGCTGAAATATGCATCATTCTTGTCTACAACCCCATCCTTGTTATCATCCAGCTCGCTCAGGGCCGCAAAGCCATGCGGCGCGATAGTGCCGTTAAAAAAGCGGGTATTATCGCCAAAAAGCTCAGTACCGTCGTTGATTTTGCCGTCTTCATTGCGATCCAGCACCAAAAGGCCGTCTTCTGCATTAACAAAGCCGGAAAGCTCCCTGAAACCGTCGCCGTCATGGTCAAAATGAATGCCCGCATCCAGGCCGACGGTGATAATGCCATTGCCGCCCAAATCCAACACCAAAGGATCGCCACCGGCAGGGCGAGGAGGATCAGGAGGTGGGGGACTATCAGGATTCAAAAAATCATTGAGCTCACGAAAAGCAGATTCTTTTAATCGAGCGTACTTATCGTTCACCCAGTCTTCGTTTGCACTAACAATAACTAACACTCCGCAAGCGAGAAGAAAAGCAGTCCCGCCGGTAGCTCCAGTTAGCGCTATAACGCCAGCGGCAAGGAGCGTTTCAGTCAATGTTGAGACAGCAACTCGTTCCGTCTTAGACAATCCACTAGAATCGTCATCATATTGGACGGATATAGTATCAGCAATCCCTCCATTGATAGCTTCAAAAGCGACACTAGATTCTTCAGCAAACTCTTTGGTTACACCATTATTAACTAGCCCTCTTTTTCCAGCTTCTGCAGCTCCCTTTATCCCAAGCTTTACCGCCATACCGTATACAGACATTTTATTCTCCTATTTGTAATTTACTGCTAATAAAACAACCAATTGGGTCATTCGAGCTTTCAGTCAAAATTGTTATAATATTTTTAATATAAATTTTCGTTTTATTTGAGAAAAAAAGCTCTATATATACTATCCTGTGAAAAAATGAAGATTTTCTTTCTCTAATATGAAAAGCGCTAGATAATATTTTTGCAATTCCTTTTGGAGGAATTACATAGCCGTCAGCATATTTTATATTTATTTCTCCAAAAACATAATACTTCTTTGATACACTATCCTCAAAAAATATAAACTCTTTTGTAAAAATGCTGTCAAAAAAAATAAATATTAATGGCATAGCTAATATAAAAAACAAAAAAGATCCTGAAAAATTTCCACCAAAATACATATCAATAGCAGATCCGACAACAAGATAAATGGGAAGCGGATAAACTACTAGAAAAAAGAACAACATCCGCATAGCAGAATATTTTGCTATATATATAATTTTGCGATTCATCTATCGAATTTCCTGTGATCGTTTTGCTCTTTCTGGTGGCTCGAAAATGACGGCACCAACTAATCCTGACACACAAATCAAGCGCATTGTAATGCTTGTTTTACTCAAAAAGTGAATAATTAAAATCGGCTTTCAACCACTACACCCAAGCTGCCGCCAGACCACTTATAGGTCTCGCCCCTGGAACCCTTATAAATGGAAGAGCCTTCCTTTTCCTGTTCTCCGCCGGAAAGCGTTATGCCCGCAAAAGTAACCCGCCCTTTGCCGTCCGAATCCTTAATGGTGTCGCCATCACCAGCACTATAGTTGTCAAAACCAGCACCGCCCTCCAGAATGTCCGCATCCGCGCCGCCATCAAGGGTGTCGTTGCCAGCGCCCCCGTAGAGCTTGTCGCGCCCGCCTTCGCCATACAGGGCGTCATTGCCGCCCTCTCCTTTAAGAACATCCGCCTCCTCACCGCCGTGTAAGGTGTCGTTGCCCTTGCCGCCAGTCAAAACATCTGCGCCGCCGCCGCCAGAGGCAATAAGATCGCCATCTCCACCCAAAACAGTGTCTTTATCAGCACCGCCTTCAACGGTCACTTTGCCCGTACCTTTGGAGCCCTTCAGGTTAAAGGTATTCTCGCCATCTCCACCGGAAAGAGTGATGTTTGCTGATATGGTTGCTCCGGAAAACAGGAAAGTGTCCTTGTCACTACCGCCCTGATAGGTACCTGTCGACTGTATAATCGCATTACTGAAGTTAAAGGTGTTATCTCCATTGCCAGAAATAATAGATACAGCCCCGGACAAGGTAGAGCCGGAAAAGGTAAACGTGTCGTTGCCTTCACCTGCAGTGATTACACCCAGGGAATAGATCAGAGAGTTGGTAAAACTATAAATATCGTCGCCAGAGTATCCGTTGATGGATTCAATGGAAAAATCCTGGCAATTGGTGAACAAAAATTGATCTGAGCTCTCACCGATACCGACAACCCCGCCTGCATAGCCGCCGGTAATAGTGCCAAGTGTCAGGCTTTGAACGTTAGAGAAGGTGAGGGTATTGCTTCCTTCTCCAAGCACTATTGAACTGACAGAGATATTGTTGACGTTAGAAAAGGTAATAATATCCTTCCCACCCCCACAAAAAATATTATCCAGGGTCAAATATGCATTCTGCATGTTCTCCAGAATGACCTCATTGTTCCCACCACCAACACTGATTCCTTTAAGATCGTCTATGGATGTATTTGCTCCATAAATACGCACAGTGTCATCACCAAAACTGGTACTGATTTGCTCAATACCGACGATTTCGATATTATTGAGAATGATATTGGCATTCGTGACCGCAGTTTCATACGCACCGGTTAGGGTGTCTTCACCCGCTCCTCCATCAATTTTTTTAAGCGTTGCGTCAAAAGGCTTTGCACTGCTGTCTATACGCAGGGTGTCTGCGCCCCCTTCCAGCCTAATTTCGTGGATGCCTATAAGCTGTGTCTTGGTCAGATCTATGGTATCGTCATCGCTTGTCCCTGCAAGGACGTCTTTGCCTCCTTCAACCCCGCCACCATTAATAACTTCAACCGTATTCTCACCGGAAAAATCATGCATCCGGATAGTATCAGCCTTGCTGCTGCCTAAAATGGTATCAGTGCCACTGCCACCGTTAAAGACGTCATAGTCGGTATCTGTACCCTGAATGTAAAATGTGTCATTGTCGGCACCGCCTTCGAGGGTGTCCTGGCCCTTGCCTCCCTCAAAGTAGTCATTTCCTGCAAGTCCTTGATATCTATTAGCGCCTTCATTACCGTAAAAATGATCAGCATAAACACTTCCTGTTAATTGAGAGCCCCCCCAGGCGTACATGCCGAATAGAGCATGATTAGGTCCAGAAGCGACCTCCTTATCTTTATCGACAAAATAGATACCGCTAATATTCGTTAGACCATTTTTACTTTCCCACACTATATTTTTCAAAAAAGCTGTTCGATCAACGATATATTGTGCAGAATATTGTTCTGGATCGACATTCTGCGTCACACCTTGCTCATAAAAAGGTGTGAGCTCCTGCAGCACCCCCATGATATCATCTTCACCGTTTTTTGCCCTTGCAGCCAAAGAATCGATATTATTGAAATAATTGGTTATATTTCTCGCGCCTGAGCCAAAGGACACCTGAAAATCCCCTCCATAATTCTCTAGGATCAAGCTGGCTATGGCGGTTGATTCCTCAG
>CAZEIT010000169.1:0-5583 GCA_964512515.1 uncultured Desulfobulbus sp. | reverse complement strand
CCAGGGAGGCGCCAAAGGCCGCACCCGTGGAAATGCCTAGGGTATAGGGGTCGGCCAGCGGATTGAGCAGTACTGCCTGAAAAACCGCGCCGCAGATGGCCAGTGAGCCACCTATCAGCAGCGCCGCCAGGATGCGCGGCAGGCGTACATTGGTGAGCACGCTCACCGTGGTGGCATCGATATCAGCAGGCACTGGCCGATGCAACAGCTGGGCGCAGAAGACCGTGCCCACTTCTTGTAGAGGAATACGGAGAAAGCCCAGAGTGGCGGCAAGGGCAGTCGCCAGGGCCACGCAGACGGCCAGTAGCACGAGACTTATGACAAATGGCTGGCCCGGCTGCATCAGGAGAGCTCCAAGCCGGCATCATGGGCTGCATCAGCCGCATGCCGGGCAAAAATACGGGCAAAGGCAGGGATTTCGCCAAGCCCCTGCAGCACAGGCTTTACCTCAAATCCTGCCCTTTCCAGAATTGAACGCCAAGAGTCTGCCTGTGCTCCGGCCATGTCTTTGGCTGCGTGCTCACCGGCACTGATAAGAAAGGGCTTGAGCACAACTCGCCTGCACGGTTGCTGGGCC
This sequence comes from uncultured Desulfobulbus sp., assembly GCA_964512515.1. Lineage (GTDB taxonomy): Bacteria > Desulfobacterota > Desulfobulbia > Desulfobulbales > Desulfobulbaceae > Desulfobulbus. Next base: position 5,006 of record CAZEIT010000169.1, on the reverse strand, counting down.
AGTTGTGCGAGTACATCCGTAAGCGTGGGAAATCCTTCGACCAGGCCGATAAGGGTGCTTACATCCGGAGCCATCTGCCGCATCGCGGCGGCAAACTCCAGATACATGCCGCCCGAAGGAAAGTAACGGTTGCCATGGCCCATATAAACAAGTGCCGCATGTTCCTGTCGGGCAAGGGTCAGGTCGTCTGCAAGCGCCTGGGCTGCGGCTAAAATGTCTTCGCTGTAGGAGCGTTTGAGATCGTAGGCGCCTAGAGCAGGGCGGCCAAGTGCCAGAGCGCGGAAGGGCTGCCAGTGGGGTTTCATGGTGCGGATGGAGTTCAGTGCTTGCACGTAGCTGCGCAGGTCATGAAACTCTTCGGCAGGCATGATGTGCGTGGGTTGCACCACAATATTGCCATAGCCGCTGTCCTGCAGGTTGGCGATAGTGGCCAGCGGGCCCTGTATCTCATAGAGATACGCGGGAATATCAGGGTGTTGGGCGCGAAAAGCAGTGTCAAGGGCGCGCTGCTGCCACACCCTGCGCACCTGATTGGAGGTGAAGGCCACTTTCAGGGGCGTGTTGGGGAAGGTTTTTCGCAGCGCCTCTTCCACCCCGAAAAGCCCTTTAAGGCCAGCCTTTGCAGTGGTGCCAAAGGCGGCAAGGACTACGGCTGCATGGTTTTTATGGGTGGCTTGGTTGCGGCTGCTCATGGGTGGCTTAGCTGGGCGCGTATAACAACGTTTCGTCCGGGCATAAAAAAACCCGGATCAGTTCTTGATCCAGGATCTCCCGTTGTAACCGCTGGAATGGTGTCGCCTTTCGTGCCGGAAATTGCGACGTATTCAGGCAGGTCTTCTGACTCCCGGCTCATCCTCTTTCCGCGCCTTCCCATTTGAAGAACAGTGGCGATTTGCGGAATTCGTCCCCGGCTACAGCGGCGGGCCCGTTCCGGCTTGGCTACCGGATTCCCTTTTCATCCATCTTTCATGGACACCTGAATAACGAACCCGGAACTTACCACAGTTCATGTTGATGTCAATATGCAATAACCGGGCAGAAATCATGGCCAGCCACGCTGCAAATGGCGCAGTCACAGGGTGTTTGGGCGGCAGGCATACGAGTGGTCAGGAGCAGTGGAAAAGAGTTTGCTTACGCTTCAGCAGACTTGTTTTTTTGTATGCTCTTTATATCATAGATTCTAAACATTGTGCTTCCCGGCTTTTCGGGTGTCGTCTGTAATCATGTTTGTATGACTACTCTGCATATAATGGAAGCTGCTGTGGCAGCGATTGTGGTTGGGGCCCAGGAACCTGAGATCCTGGTGCTGAAGCGCAGGCCGCATCCCCAGGATCCATGGTCTGGCCACTATGCCTTTCCCGGCGGCCGCAGAGACCCGGAAGATGAGGATCTGCTTGCCACCTGCCTGCGTGAAACCAGGGAGGAGTGCGGCATCAGCCTGGCCACGGGTCTTTTGGTGAAGAAGTATCCGGTGCAGTATGCGGGCAACCACCTCAACAAACCGGTGCCGGTAACCACATATCTCTTTGAATTACCATCAAAGCCAGTGATACATTTACAGAGCTCGGAAATCACCTGCTATGAGTGGGTGCCGCTCTCCTATGTCAGGGATCAGGCCAGCCGAGTGCTCCTGCCCATGAGCAAAACCGATCCGCAGCAGCTTTTTCCTGCCATTCCCGCTACAGATGGCCTGATTTGGGGCTTCACCTATGGGGTTTTGATGACCCTGCTGACAGATCGTTACAGCCGCCCCTCCTGAAACCTGAGCCCATTGCAACAGGGCCTGCCAGCGTTTATCCGCGTCTGTTGCTGAATGAGTATTCAGAGAAAGCCGCTTGACTTTTTCAGGCAAGGCCGGTATCAAGATAGCTCGTGGTTCAACGGGCTTATGCCTTACCTGAGCCCATTCTTGCCGCAGTATGTGCAAAGTGAGCATATACAAGGGCATGTCCTTTGCCAGTTTGCCGCCGGGGTATCTCCTGGCAAAATAAATGTCCGCAGGCCGCGAAGTCTTGGTTCTGCACTCTAGATGGTTCAACGAACAAGGAGAAAACGCATGAAAGCACCAGTACGTGTGGCAGTAACCGGAGCCGCCGGTCAGATCAGCTACTCCCTCATCTTCCGCATCGCCAGCGGCAGCATGCTGGGCCCGGATCAGCCGGTTATTCTGCAGTTGCTTGAAATTCCACCGGCAATGAACGCTCTGCAGGGTGTGCTCATGGAGCTGAAAGACTGCGCCTTTCCTCTGGTTGCCGGTATTATTGCCACGGACGATCCCAATGTGGCATTCAAGGATGTTGATTTTGCGCTTTTGGTTGGTTCCCGTCCGCGTGGGCCCGGCATGGAGCGCTCTGATCTGCTCAAAGCCAACGGAGCTATCTTCTCTGTACAGGGCAAGGCGCTGAGCGACAACGCCAACCCTAATGTCAAAGTACTGGTTGTAGGCAACCCGGCCAACACCAACGCCCTGATTCTCTTGAAGCATGCTCCCAAGCTCAATCCGCGCAACGTCACCGCCATGATGCGGCTGGATCACAACCGTGCCATGTCGCAGATTGCCGATAAACTCAACTGCCATTCCACTGAGGTTGAGAAGGTGATTGTTTGGGGTAACCATTCCTCCACCCAGTATCCGGATATCAGCTATGCCACCGCAGCTGGCAAGGCCGTGAAGGGCGCTGTCAGCGAAGACTGGAACAAGAATGAGTTCATCCCGGTTGTTCAGCAGCGCGGCGCGGCCATCATTAAAGCCCGTGGCGCTTCCAGTGCCGCATCCGCTGCTTCCGCCGCTGTTGATCATATGCGCAGTTGGGCTCAGGGCAGCAACGGCAAGTGGGTCAGCATGGGCGTATACAGCAAGGGCAACCCCTACGGCGTTGACGAAGACCTGATGTTTGCCTTTCCCATCACCTGCGAGAATGGAGAGTGGAAGATTGTTACTGGTCTGGAAGTTGATTCCTTCAGCAAGGAGATGATCAAGAAGACCGAGCAGGAACTGCAGAGCGAACGCGACGCCATTGCTGATCTGCTGAAGTAATTCCGCATTCAGCGTTACTTGCAAGGGGTGCTCTTCAGAGCGCCCCTTTTTTGTTTGTCGGGCCTGTTTTTTGGCCGCCGGCCGGCAGGTTAAAGTATGATTGGCCCACCTGGGTGGAAAGATTATTTGAGAATTAAGTTAGGCAGGTAGAGAGTTGAGCACACTTGCGCAGGAAATAGCCAAACGCCGCACCTTTGGCATCATCAGCCACCCGGATGCCGGTAAAACCACACTTACAGAAAAACTCTTGCTTTTTGGTGGCGCCATCCAGATGGCCGGTGCGGTCAAGTCGCGCAAAACCGCCATGCACGCCACCAGCGACTGGATGGCAGTGGAGCGGGAGCGCGGCATCTCCGTAACCACCTCGGTGATGAAATTTCATTACCGGGATTTTGAAATCAACCTGCTGGACACCCCAGGTCACCAGGATTTTTCCGAAGATACCTACCGGGTGCTGACCGCGGTGGATTCTGCCCTCATGGTCATCGACAGCGGCAAAGGGGTGGAAACGCAGACCACTAAGCTGATGGAGGTGTGCCGTATGCGCAACACGCCCATCATTACCTTTATCAACAAGCTTGACCGTGACGGCCTGGAGCCGTTGGATCTGCTGGCCGATATCGAAGACAAGCTGCAGATCGAGTGTGCGCCACTGTCCTGGCCGATCGGTATGGGCAAGGGATTTAAAGGGGTGTACGATCTGCACCGTCGGCAAATCACCCTGTTTACGCCCAGCCGCGACACCAGGCCCGAAGACAGTATTGTGGTGCAGGATCTGGCTGATCCGCAACTGGACAAGCTCATAGGCCGGGATGCGGCTGAACGCCTGCGGGAAGATGTGGATTTACTACAGGGTGCAGCCAATCCCTTTGATTTTGAGCAGTACCGCAAAGCCGGGCAGACCCCGGTCTTCTTTGGCAGCGCCATCAACAACTTCGGCGTACGCGAAATGTTGGACGCCTTTGTCGAACTGGCCCCTCCGCCGGGGCCACGCGCCACCATGACCCGCATGGTCGAGCCAGAGGAAGAGACGTTCAGCGGCTTTACTTTTAAGATTCAGGCCAATATGGATCCGGCCCACCGCGACCGCATTGCGTTTTTCCGCATCTGTTCTGGCAAATTTACCCGGGGCATGAAGGTGATGCACCATCGCCTGGGCAAGGAAATCAATCTGGGTAATGCCACGGTTTTCATGGCGCAGGAGCGCTCGCATGTGGACGAGGCCTATCCTGGTGATATCATTGGTATTCATAACCACGGCACCATCAAGATCGGCGACACTTTCACAGAAAAGGAGGTGCTCAAGTTTACCGGCATCCCCAGCTTTGCGCCAGAGCATTTTCGCCGGGTGGTGCTCAGAAATCCGCTCAAGCTTAAGCAACTGCAGAAGGGGTTGGTGCAAATGGCGGAGGAGGGCGCGGTCCAGGTCTTTCGCCCGCTTATCGGCAATGACTATATTCTGGGTGCAGTGGGCGTGCTCCAGTTTGAGGTGACCATGGCCCGGTTGAAGGATGAGTATTCGGTAGATGCCAGTTACGAGCCACTCAGCTTTAGCCTGGCCCGCTGGGTGCAGAGCAAGAACGTCAAGCAAATGGCTGAGTTTGAGAAGAAAAACCAATTTAATCTGGCCATGGATGCAGAAGGCCACTTAACATATTTGGCTGATGGCAACTGGCGGCTGGCCCACACCCAGGAGCTTTTTCCAGAAGTGGTCTTCTTGAAGACGCGCGAATCAGTGTGATATCGGTGGAGGCAATGTAGATATAGACCGGGAGAGCACGCATCTCTGAGGAGGACGATGCGGGAATAGGGTATAATTAAAGAAAAAATCTTTGCAAAATTCCCGAGAGTTGTTTACATAAAGGCCCGTTTGCAAAAAAGGAGCTGTGCAAGCTTCTCTTTGCATCGGCACAGGGGCCGTTAGCTCAGCTGGTAGAGCAGTTGACTCTTAATCAATTGGTCTGGGGTT
>CAZEIT010000168.1:0-5619 GCA_964512515.1 uncultured Desulfobulbus sp. | reverse complement strand
GGCCCTGACCAATCTGGTTTGGGCAAAGATCGATGACCTTGAACAGGTGAAAAGTTCGGCCAACTGGATGTGGGCGCCCAAGTTGCCTGGCGAGGGGGCGGCTCTGCGACTGGCGGCTTCGGCCATGGCCGAGGCCATGATCAGCCTGGGCGTGGCTGTGGATGGCGGCAAGGACAGTCTGTCCATGGCAGCCCGGGTGGGGAGCGAACTGGTGCAATCTCCACGGGATCTGGTGGTTTCGCTCTACGCCGCCATGGCTGTTATCCGCCAGAAGGTAACGCCAGATATCAAAGAGGCGGATTCAGTGCTCCTGTTTATTGATCTGGCCCCTGGCAAAAACCGCCTGGGTGGCAGTGCGCTCGCCCAGTGCTTCGGCGCTCTTGGCAATGAGTCGCCGGATATGGACGATACCTCTCTGCTCAGGCGCGCTTTTTTGGCGGTACAGGAGCTTATTGCAGATAATCTCATCCTCTCCGGGCATGATCGCAGCGATGGCGGTCTCATCACCACCCTTCTTGAAATGGCCTTTGCCGGTAGCTGTGGCCTGCAACTGGCCCTGCAGGGGCCGGATGATGCGCTTGCCGCGCTGTTTTCGGAAGAACTGGGCCTGGTGCTGGAATGCAGTTGGCAGGAACTGCCCGAGGTGAAGCGCCGTCTGGCCAAGGCGCAGGTAGCGGTCAGCGTTTTGGGCACCAGCACCGCGAAAAAGGCTATCACCATCCAGTACAACGGCACCCTGGTGCTGGATGAATCCATGGTGCTCTTGCGCCAGTGGTGGGAGGAGACCAGCTTTCAGCTGGAACTGCTCCAGGCCGATCCGGCCTGTGCGGAGGCCGAGCGCGTCAACAGCCTGGATCGCAGCGGCCCTTCCTACCAGCTCAGTTTCAGCCCGCAACCCACGGCAGTCTCCATCCTTTCGGCCAAGGACAAGCCCAAGGTGGCGGTGCTGCGCGACGAAGGCTCTAATTCAGACCGGGAAATGAGTGCAGCCTTCTACAGTGCAGGCTTTGCGCCTTGGGATGTCACGATGACCGACCTGCTGGCCGGGCGGGTGGACCTGGCGGACTTCCGCGGCATTGCCGCAGTGGGCGGCTTTTCCTATGCTGATGTACCAGACAGCGCCAAGGGCTGGGCCGCCACCATCCTTTTTAATGACCGGCTACGGGCCCAGTTTCAAACCTTCTACGAGCGGCCCGATACCTTTACCCTGGGTATCTGCAATGGCTGCCAGTTGTTTGCCCTTCTGGGCTGGGTGCCCTGGCAGGGTTTGGAGGCTGAGGCGCAGCCGCGCTTTGTTCATAACCGTTCAGGCCGTTTTGAATCGCGCTGGAGCACCGTGCGGGTACAGCCCAGCCCGGCCATCATGCTGCAGGGCATGGAAGGGTTGGTGTTTGGCATCAATGTGGATCATGGCGAGGGCAGACTGCATTTTCCTGATGCCCTTGTTCGTGAGCAGGTGCGGGTAGAAGGGCTGGCACCACTTGTTTATGTGGACGACCAGGGTCGCCCCACTGAAGAGTATCCCTTCAACCCGAACGGTTCAGTTGATGGCCTGGCCGGGCTCTGCTCGCCTGATGGCCGCCACTTGGCCCTGATGCCCCATCCCGAGCGTACCTTCCTTCCCTGGCAGGCGCACTGGCTGCCGCAGGAGATGCGGCATCTTACGGTCAGCCCATGGTTGCGTATGTTCCAGAACGCCTACCACTGGTGCGTCAGGTAGCTTGCTGGCCATTCTTGTTCCATAAAAAAAGCCCTGTGCCGAAACGGCACGGGGCTTTTTTTATTGTTCCCATGCTTCAGCGTGGGAACGACGTCGTGCAATCAGATGGGCGGGGCAATGGTAACAATAATCCGCATATCGGTTTTTGCCTTGACCCCGTGCGGCTCGCGGATATCCGAGATGAGCAGGTCGCCGGTATTGGCCGGGATGACCGCATCGTTCTCGCCTAAAAAATCGCCCTCACCCTCAAGCACCAGGATGCTGAGCTGACCGTCGAGGTCATGTGAGTGGATGGGAAAGAGCGCCCCTGCCACCAGGTTGAAGTTCAGAATTTTGAAGTGCTCGGAATCATGCAGCAGAATAGTCTTCATTCCCAATTGATTGAATTCCCGAGTTTTACTGAGTTCAAGTTTTTTCATGTCAACTCCTCCTGTAGGTAAGGTTGCTTCTAGTGTTTTTCCAATTCAAGATCGATGATCACGCTCTGATATGAAACTGGAATTATACAAAGCGCAGACCGCAGTCTGGGCAGAGTACGGTATCTGTGGAAAAAAGACAGCCACAGGCCGGGCAGGCAGCCTGGCCAACTTCCACATCAAAAAGCGCGCCGTTAAAGCTTTCATCGTGCAGGTCAAGGCCGGTGGACTTTCGGTGCTCCTCGGCCAGGGCCGCCAGCACCGGTTCCACTTCTTTTGCGCGCACCTTGAGTTCCACTTCCGGGCCACGGCAGCCGCTGGCGCAACGACCATCTTCCCCAGGCGTGACAATCGATGCCAGCCCCGCTCTGCGCAGGTAGTCTTCCAACTGCCGTATATGAAGAAGCGGCCCCTGTCGCACGGCTACCAGCTCCTCGTGTGGTTCTATCGCCTGGTAGACCGGCCCTCTCAGCGACGCGGCCATGCGCGCGCCCGAAACCAGCGCCACCTTGCATTCGGCACAGGTGCTGATTTCTGCCCGGTACTCATCGCCGCACTGTGGGCAGTACATGCAGTCCTCGTCATATTCATGCCGCATAAAGGCTCCTATTCTACAGGATGTATCTGCTGAGGTCTTCATTGGCAGAGATGTCTTCAAGCTGGGCGCGCACATAGTCGGCCCGCACCACCACCGGGCCTGCGTCCTGGTCTGACGCGGTAAAGGAGATTTCATCCAGCACCCGCTCCATAATGGTATGCAGGCGGCGCGCGCCAATGTCTTCGGTTTTCTGGTTTACCTGCATGGCGATGGCCGCCATCTCGCGGATGGCGGCATCTTCAAATTCCAGCTCAATGCCCTCGGTGGCCAAGAGTGCGGTATACTGGCGGATAAGCGCATTCTGCGGTTCGGTGAGGATGCGATAAAATTCTTCTTCGCCCAGGGCATGCAGATTCACCCGGATGGGGAAGCGGCCTTGCAGCTCCGGGGCCAGATCAGAGGGCTTGCACATGTGAAAAGCGCCGCTGGCGATAAAGAGGATGTGGTCTGTTTTCACCGGGCCGTACTTGGTGCTGACCGTGGTGCCTTCCACAATGGGGAGCAGGTCGCGCTGTACGCCCTCGCGGGAGACCTCGGCTGAACTGCCGCCACTGCCGCCACGCGAGGCGATCTTGTCGATTTCATCGAGAAAGATAATGCCGGTCTGCTCGGTACGGCGGATGGCCTTTTCGGCCACGCTACCCTGATCCACCAGACGCTGGGCCTCTTCCCGGCGCAGGTATTCCAAGGCCTCGGGCACTTTCACCTGCCGTTTCTCTTTTTTGCCAGGAAACATCTTGGCAAATGCTTCTTGCATGGAGTTTTGCATCTCCTCCATGCCGGGCACGGTGAACACTTCAACCGACGGAGCAGTGCCTTGCGCAGGCATATCCAGTTCCAGGCTGCGCTCATCCAACTCGCCCCGGCGCAGCATGGCGCGAAAACGCTCGCGAGTGCTGGCGGCGCTGTCGGTAGCAGCCGGTTTTTCTGCGGTACTGTAGCCCAGCTCAATAACATTGCCGCTGGCATGACCTGTCGTCGGGCGGGGGCTCTGCGGCGGCAGCAGCAAATCGAGCAGGCGCTCTTCGGCCTGGGCCCTGGCCTGTTCCTGCACCAGTCCCTCTTCCTCCTTTTCCACCATATTGACCGCCAACTGGGTGAGTTCGCGGATCATGGATTCCACATCCCGGCCCACATAGCCCACTTCCGTGAACTTGGAGGCCTCTACCTTCAAAAAGGGGCTTTGCGCCAACTGGGCCAGTCGCCGGGCAATTTCTGTTTTACCCACCCCGGTGGGGCCAATCATGATGATGTTTTTCGGAGCGATTTCCTCGCGCAGAGGCGGTTCCACCTGCTGCCTGCGCCAGCGGTTTCTGAGCGCAATGGCCACCGAGCGCTTGGCCTCGGCCTGGCCAATCACGTATTTATCCAGCTCTTCAACTGTTTGCCTGGGGGTGAGCGAGGTAAAGTGGTGTTTTTTCATATGCTTTTCACCACAATAGCGCTGTTGGTGTAGATGCAGATTGCACCGGCAATACCCAGGGCCTCGCGGGCAATGACCTCGGCATTGAGCTCGGAATGAGCAACCAAGGCCCTGGCCGCGGCCAGGGCATAAGGCCCGCCCGAGCCAATGGCAAGAATGCCGTCATCTGCCTCGATCACGTCACCGGTGCCGGAAAGGAGCAGGGAATACTCCTTATCCACCGCAATCAGCATGGCCTCCAGGCGGCGCAGCATCTTGTCCATGCGCCAGTCTTTGGCCAGTTCCACCGAGGCGCGCATGAGGTTACCGTTAAACTGCTCCAGCTTTTGCTCCAGCCGGTCGTACAGGGTAAAGGCATCGGCAGTGGAGCCTGCAAAACCAGTAATCACCTGGTTTTTGTAAAGCCTACGCACCTTGTGCGCCTGGTGCTTGATTACAGTGTTGCCAAGGGTTACCTGACCATCGCCGGCCACAGCCACTTCTCCCCGGTGGCGCACGGCCAGAATGGTGGTGGAACGAATACGTTGCATAAATTATGTGAAATTAAGTGGATAATAATGAACCGGGCAGCAATGTCTGTATCGTGCCCATCAACAGGCACTGGTAACCATGCAGCCCTTGGCAGTCAAGATAAGCTGGGATCAGCGAAGCAGTGTTTGGCTTGGGCGATGCCAATTTCAGCTCAAAGAAGCCCTCAAGGAGGCGAGGATAATGCGACAAGCGCATAAGGGCACTTTAAGGAGAGTTCTCCCAAGCAGGCCCAGAGAGTGCCGTTGCTATGGGCTTTATGGAATCAGAACTATTTCTTGGCCTGGGGATGAGCCGCGTCATACACCTTGCTCAGATGGGCAATATCCACATGGGTGTATTTCTGGGTAGTGGAGAGGCTGGCATGGCCGAGCAGTTCCTGCACAGTGCGCAAATCTGCCCCCATTTCCAAAAGATGGGTGGCAATGGAGTGGCGCAGGGCGTGGGGCGTTACCGTTGTGCTGATACCAGCCCTGGCAGCATAGTGCAGGATGATGCGCTCCACGCTGCGGCTGGTCAGGCGGGTGCCCCGGCCGCTTAAAAACATAGCTTCCCGCGCCCAGGGGCGGTTTCTGGCGGCGCAGGCCTGTTCCACCTGCGCGCGTTCAGGTTGATATTGCAGCAGGGCCTCCTTAGCCATGCTGCCAAAAGGAATAAGCCGCTCTTTGCTGCCCTTGCCCAATACCCGCACCATTTCTGTATCAAAATCGTAATCAATGCGATTGCTCGCAGTGAGTTCAGAAACGCGCATACCAGTGGAGTACAGGCATTCCATAATGGTCCGGTCACGGTGGCAAAAGCTGTCTCTTGCATCCGGCGCTTCCAAAAGGGCAAAGACCTCATCAACCGTGAGAAAGACCGGGATAGATTTGCCAAGCTTGGGCCCGGCCACCCCGGCCAGGGGGTCTTCAACCAGTATCTGTTCACGCTGCAA
>CAZEIT010000167.1:0-5627 GCA_964512515.1 uncultured Desulfobulbus sp. | reverse complement strand
TATGCGTTATTCCAGTTCCACATCAAAGCCCTATCTGTGTCGGCATCGAAAAATGCTCCTCGAAGTACCTGTATGTACATCTGCGTAGCATTTTCCTTGCCTCGTTGATATCTTCTTTGATCTGGAATTGGAATTACAGCAGCAAAAGAAATTCCTTTGTGGCGTTACCGGGGAACAGGTATTAACGTGGAGACGCGTTCATCATGGCCGGATAATACTAGTGACGCGCATTTTTATTCCTTGTTTTTCCGGCATTCTTAATCTTTTCCGCTTGTAGGATAGCACCATGACCAATACCTGCTCCCAGCCCAACCACCAGAACAGCCAATGCTGTGATTGCCCGGACGGCCAGGTCAAAGACGCCTTCGGAAAGTGCGTCATGCCCACAGTCACCTTCTCCTCATTGTTGTTGTCCTTAAACACCTCGGCCCTGTTTCACATGGGCGAACTGGCGCACCCGGAAAGCGGCAAGACCGTCATGGAACTGGAATTGGCCAAGCACGCCATCGACACCATTGCCCTCTTGGAAACAAAAACCAAGGGCAACCTCACACCGGAAGAGAAGGAGCTGCTCACCCGTATCCTCTATGAGCTGAAGATGCACTACGTGCGTCTAGCCTGATTACTACGCCGATGTCTAGAGGGGCGCCCCTGCGGCTCCTGGCCCCGGCCAAGATCAATCTCTTCTTGCGCATCACTGGTCGTCGCCCGGACGGATACCATACTCTCATCAGTCACATGCAGAAGCTGGCGCTCTCTGATGAACTCTACCTTGAGAGGATCGAACAGGGCATAGAACTGCGCTGTCCGGATGGCAAATCTCCAGAAAACCGGAGCAACCTGGTCTATCGAGCCGCAGAGCTGTTTTTTGCGCATTTGGACGCGCGCGCCATCAAGCCAGCCTTTGGCATACGCATCACCCTGCACAAGCACATACCGGTTGCCGCCGGGCTTGGCGGTGGCAGCAGCGATGCGGCTGCTACTCTGCGCGGGTTGAATGAGTTGACGAAAGCGCCGTTGAGTGAAGTGGAGCTGGCAGCCCTAGGCCTGCGTCTTGGCGCTGATGTACCCTTTTTTGTGCGTCGCAGTGCCGCTGCCTTGGCTCAGGGGATTGGTGAAGAGCTGTCACCGGCACCGGCACTGCAGGGGCATCGCGTCCTTCTGCTAAACCCGGGTTTTGCCGTGTCGACCCGGTGGGTGTATCAGAATTTAGACTTGACAAGCATTGACCTTAAAGATAATCTCCAAAGTTCTCATGATGGGTGTGATCGTGTTGGCTTTGTCAATGATTTAGAGCAGGTCACGCTTGCACGGTATCCTGTCATTGATGAGCTGAAAAAGGAATTGCAGCAGCAGGGCGCAGCTGTAGCACTGATGTCTGGTTCAGGGCCAACGGTTTATGGCCTTTTTGCCGACGCGGTGCAGGCTGGCAAGGCGCTGCAGCATTTTCAGCCAAAAATTAAAGCTAGTTATCTGGTGGAGCCGCTGCAAGGGTGAGCCCGCCTTAGTCGATCAAGCAAGCGCGTGCAAATGCACTGGGGCGTCGTCAAGCGGTAAGACACAAGGTTTTGATCCTTGCATTCGGGGGTTCGAATCCTCCCGCCCCAGCCATTTTCATAGATAGAGAGCCATGCCAAAAAAATTGAAGGTTTTCACGGGCAACGCCAATCCGGAAATTGCCATGGAAATCTGCGATCACCTGGATATTGACCTCGGCAAGGCAGAGGTAAAGCAGTTTTCCGACGGAGAAATTTCCGTTGAGATTGGAGAAAACGTACGCGGTGCGGATGTTTTTGTCATTCAGCCCACTTGTACACCGGTCAACGATCATCTCATGGAACTGCTGATCATGGTGGATGCGTTCAGACGTGCGTCTGCCCGGCGGATCACGGCAGTCATGCCCTATTATGGCTATGCCCGGCAAGACCGAAAGGTACGGCCCAGGGTGCCGATTACAGCCAAGGCTGTGGCCGACATGCTGATGGTAGTTGGCACCAGGCGAGTATTATGTATGGATCTGCATGCAGGCCAAATTCAGGGTTTTTTCAATATTCCGGTGGATCATCTCTATGCAGCTCCGGTGCTCTTACGCCATATCCGCAACCAATTCACGGATGTAGTGATGGTCTCGCCAGATGCGGGTGGCGTGGAGAGGACCAGGGCCTTTGCCAAGCGGCTCAATTCCGACCTTGCCATTGTGGATAAACGCAGGGAGCGGGCCAACGAGTGCGAGGCTGTCCAGGTGATTGGCAATGTTGCTGGCAAGACCGCGATTTTACTGGACGACATGGTCGATACCGCTGGCACCTTGTGCAATGGCGCGGAAATTTTGATGGAGGCTGGCGCAAAAGAGGTGCATGCCTGCTGTTCCCATGGAGTATTGTCCGGTCCGGCCATTGAACGCATAGAACAGTCTTGTCTCAAGTCGCTGGTGGTGACCAACTCCATCCCGCTGCGGGACAAAATTCAGAAGACAGAAAAAATAACCGTGTTATCCGTGGGGCAGCTTCTAGGTGAGGCCATTAAGCGGATTAACAATGAAGATTCAGTTAGCTACCTTTTTGTATAGGTTTTGTTTACAATTTTCCCGACGGAGAGGGAGGGCATATGCTTCAGGTGGATATGAGCGCAGAGAAGCGCACGGTTTTTGGTAAGGGCGCGATGCGCCAGATGCGGATGCGGGAGACCATTCCTGCGGTAGTCTATTCCGGCGGCCAGGAGCCGATGCCCCTGCAATTTGCCACAGCTCAATTATTCAAGGATCTGCTTTTTATTCTGGGCCGCAATGCAGTGATTAATCTGGCTGTAAACGGCGACAACAAAGGCAGGCGCCATGCTCTTGTGCAGGAAATCCAGAAGGATCCTGTAACCGGTGAACTGCTTCATGTTGATTTTGTCGAGATTGATCTGGAGAAACAGGCCAAATTTTCGGTTCCCCTCAAATTCAAGGGCACACCGAAAGGTGTCGACCTGGGCGGTGATCTGCAGGTGCACAGGACTGAGATTCAGCTTTTTGGCCGCCCGCTGGATATTCCTGATGTGATTGAGACTGACATTACTCCGCTTGAGCAAGGCGGCAAGGGGCTGACCTATGGCGATATCGCCATGCCTGCCGGGGTACAGATGCTTAGCAAGGCCGATGCCGTGTGTGTGCAGGTCGTTTGATTAGGGATATCATTTGGCCATGCCATTGTGTGGTTGCACTGTGTACTTGACAGAATTGCGCCTATGGCTGTAAAAAAATTTCTCGTGGCAGGGCTGGGAAATCCTGGCCCTGCCTATGAATTGACCCGGCATAATGCCGGGTTTTATTTTTTGGACGCTTTTGCCAATAAACACGGTTGGCGGCTGGGCAGTCTGAAAATGCAAGGGTTCTTTGCTCAGGGACGATTGCTGGAGGCGCAGATTTTTTGCGTGAAGCCGCAGACCTACATGAACCGTTCTGGCCAGTGCGTACGTGCCTATCTGGACTATTTTGGCATCAGCCTGGGTAATCTGCTGGTTCTGCATGATGACCTGGATCTGGCGGAGGGCAGGGTCAAGGTAGCAAGGGGCGGCGGGGCAGGCGGCCATAATGGCGTGCGGTCAATTATTGACCATGTGGCTAGCCGGGATTTTGCCAGGATCAGGATTGGTATTGGTCGACCGTCAGGCGGCGGGAATGCAACTGCTGACGGACGTAAGGCGGAAGGATATGTGCTTGCATCTGTTGGTGCTGCTGGCCGTCAGGTGTGGGATGAGCGGATCGATTTGGTTGCCGAGGCAATTGAGCTTTTTGTCAGCGAGGGCATTGAGTTTTGCATGAACAGCATCAATGGTCGCGGTGCCGGATAATTCCAATCCCTATCAAAGCGCCTCCAGATCGGTGTCGGAAAATCCTCCGAAGAACGCCTCGTATCCGACTGCGCCGTCACCTCGCCTCCTTGATGCGTTTCTTTGTTCTGGAACTGGAATCAGACGCGCCTCTTGCTCCCCGGCTGTGCATTTGCCAGCCAGACTTTGCGAAAACAGACACAGTATGGTATAATATTGTCATATGTTGTTTTTCTACCATGCTTCTTTTTACCAGACGAGGACAATGTGTTTACGCAAGGCGACATGGCTGTGTATCCCGCCCACGGAGTTGGACTCATTGAGGCCATTGAAACAAAATCCATAGGTGGGGTGAATCAAAGTTTTTATGTCATGCGGATCCTTAAAACCGACATGACCATCATGATTCCCACGGCAACCAGCAGTAATGTGGGGCTCAGGGGGATTATTTCTCAGGATGAGGTCGATCTGGTGCTGCAGATTCTCCAGGAGCGGGATGTGGAGTTGACCACCCAAACCTGGAACCGGCGTTACCGCGAATATATGGACAAGATTAAAACCGGTTCGGCCTTTGAAGTTGCCGAGGTCTTGCGGGACTTATATCTGCTTCGTGGTGACAAGGACCTCTCCTATGGCGAACGCAAGATGTTGGATACAGCGATGGGCTTGCTCGTGAAGGAAATCTCCTTGGCGCGCAAGGTGGAAGAGGATGCCGTGGTGGCGCAAATTGAGCAGATATTCTGCTGATCGCTGTTTCGGCGTTTCTTTTAGCCAGTATTTGCCACTGCTGTGCCGCATACCGTGCCCTTGGTAGGGCGTTCGCTACATTCCAGGGTTGAAGCTATTGAAGCTGGCTGGCGCTTGGATCATTTTCTTGCGGTTCGTTTTCCTGAGTATTCCCGTTCCTTTTTTCTAAAACTGATTCAGCAGCAGTCTGTGCAGGTGAATGGCTTGTCGGTGTGCAAGGCTGGCCATAGATTGCGTGCAGGTGAAGAAGTACATTTTTTTCTACCCCTGTCAGGGTCTTCTGAGCTCAGGCCTGAGCCAGTTCTCTTTGATATCCTTTTTGAAGATAACGATCTCATCTTGATCAATAAACCGCCGGGCCTGGTGGTGCACCCCGGCAGCGGCCACAAAAACGGCACTCTGGCACACGGCCTTTTGTATCTGCACCACGACCTGCCTGGGGTGGAAGAGGGCAGGGCTGGCCTGGTACACCGTCTGGATAAAGACACTTCCGGCATTCTGCTGGCTGCCAAAAACGAGAGCGCTTTGCGGGCCATGATGGCCGCATTTCAGGATCGAAGTGTTGAGAAAGTGTATTACGCCATTTTACTGCGTACCCCGCAGACGTCCAGCGGTCGCATTGACGCGCCCCTTGGCCGCCATCCGGTTATGCGGCAGAAAATGGCTATTCGTCAGCAAGGTGGCAAATATGCTGTCACCAAGTGGCATGTGCAGGAGCACTATGCCAATGGCTGGTGTCTGGTGAAGATAGGGCTTGAGACCGGGAGAACCCATCAAATTCGAGTGCACATGGCCTCGCAGAATACGCCTGTTGCCGGAGATACGCTTTATGGCGGCACAGCTCCTCCGGGATCAGGAATTACACCTTTCCGGCAGATGCTGCACGCCAGCAGCCTGAGTTTTACCCATCCCAGCACTGGAGAACGTCTGAGCTGGACGGCACCGCTATGGCCGGATATGCGGGAAGTGCTTGAACAACTGCGCGCCCTGCCAGAGAAATAATTCCATTTCCAGATCAAAGAAGATATCAACGAGGCAAGGAAAATGCGACGCAGATGTACATATAG
>CAZEIT010000166.1:0-5630 GCA_964512515.1 uncultured Desulfobulbus sp. | reverse complement strand
CTTCAGTGGTCACCCCTGGGGAAACCACCCGCACCACCTCCCGACGGACAATCCCTTTGGCGGCCTTCGGGTCTTCCACCTGTTCACACAAGGCCACCCGGTAGCCCGCGCGAATCATCTTGGCCAGATAGCCGGTTAAGGCATGGTAGGGCACACCGCACATGGGTACCCAGCTTTCGTCATCCTTGCTGCTGCGGGAGGTGAGGGCAATACCAAGCACCGGCGCAGCCAGTTCGGCGTCTTCAAAAAACATCTCGTAAAAATCACCCATGCGGTAAAAGAGGATGGCGTCTGGATACTCTTCCTTGATCTCCAGATATTGCCGAAGCATGGGGGTCATTTTGGGCGCATTAGTCATGATGGGCCATGGGCGAGGTACTGCAGGAAATCGGGCACAAGCAGGTCAAAGCTCTCTTCGATATGCTGGGGGATGGTGCGGATATCGGCAAGCACCGTCATGAAGTTATGGTCGCCGGGCCAGCGGGGCACCACGTGAAAATGTAAGTGGCCGGGAATACCGGCGCCAGCACAGGCACCCAGATTAAGGCCGATATTGATGCCTTCTGCATGCAGGCGCCGGCGCAGCATCTGGCTGGAAAAGCCAAGCAGCGTCATCAGGGCAGCTTGCTCTTCGCGTGTCAGCTCCGTAATCTCTGCCACATGACGGCGCGGGGCAACAAGCAGATGCCCGTTAGCATAGGGAAAACGGTTTAAAAGCACCACCAGCAAACGGTCGCGGAAGAGAAGTAAATGCTCTTTATCGCTTGCTGTCTCACCCGGCGGCTCAAAGATGCAGCCATCCGCACGGTTGGCGCTACCATCTACATGCTCCATACGCCACGGTGCCCATAAGGTTTTCATGGCAGCGGATGGTGCAACGGCTCCACACTGTGCAGGGTGGCAACCAACTCTTCGCCTGCCTCCAGAATGGCATAACTGCCTCCTGGCCGGAAGGTGCCGGGATTCAGAAACAATACCCCTCCTTCCCGGTGGCAGACTGCCTGATGGGTGTGGCCATAGATAATGCAATCCGCTTCTGGAAAAAGGGTCCACAGGCTGTCTTCGATATCCATACCCATGTGCGCACCATGGGCAAGGCCAATAGTGAAGTTGCCCAACTGGAAGACGCGGCGAAGCGGCAGTGCGCCTCTGGTGGCAGCATTGCACATATTGCCACTGACCGCGTACACGGTCTTTCCCTGAAACGCTGCCAATATCGCCGCATCGGTGAGATCGCCTGCGTGGATGATAACTTCGCAGGCGGCAAAACAATGCTCTGCCCGCGCCTTGAATTCTGCATCCGCCCCGCTGAGATGGGTGTCTGAAAGCACCCCTGCTCTGATACTCATGACCATGCCTCAAGTTTGAGAGAGAAGACAGGTGATTGTAATCAAGTCCATCGCAAGGCACAAGGGATGCGCCCGTCTTTTGCGGTGCACTTTGTTTTATTGCGGCAAGGACCAGGTCTTACCGCATGGTTCAACCAGGGCCCTGACGACATATGCTATTCCGTTTTCAGATCAAAGAAATGTATCAAGAAGACGAGACAAATGCGGCACAGGCGTACATAAGGTACTCCGAGGAGCATTTGCTAGAGCTGACACAGATAGGCTTTGATATGGAATTAGAGAATAAGCCCGCCCTGCCAAGCGATCTGCACAAGATCAAACCGAAGAAGCGCTTGCACTCACTACAGGCATACGGTAAACAATAAAGTTTTCAACCTCCCTGTTCTCTAGAAAGGTCAGACACCATGTATACCGCTTCCGATTTGCGCAAAGGCTTGAAAATTCAGATTGATGGTGAACCGTATATCGTCACCGAGTTCGATTTCTCAAAGCCCGGCAAAGGCCAGGCCCTGTACCGCACCAAAATGCGCAACATGATCACCGGGGTGCAATTTACCCAGACCTACCGCTCCAACGACAAGTTCGACCGGCCCAACCTGGAAGAGCGCACCATGCAATTCCTCTATTCACAGGAAGACGAGTTCCACTTCATGGATACTGCTTCCTACGAGCAGATATTTCTTACCCGGGAACAACTGGGTGATCACCTTAACTTCCTGGTCGACAACATGGAGGTGCAGGTGCTCTTTTTTGGCGACCGGCCCATCGACGTCAGCCTGCCCACCTTCGTCAACCTGGAAGTAACCGTGGCCGACCCCTGGGCCAGAGGCGACACCTCCGGTTCAGACACCAAACCGGTCACTGTGCAGACTGGCTTTCAACTGCAGGTACCGCCCTTTGTCGAACAGGGCGACAAAATCCAGATCGACACCCGCACCGGCACCTATATCACCCGCGTCAAAGAATAAGCACCATGCTTGGCCGTCTTGGCCTGCAGCGCCGCTCTGATTTCATGGCGGCGCTGCGTTCGTTTTTTCTGAATCGCGGCTATCTTGAAGTAGATACCCCTGTGCGCCTGCCAGTGCTGCTACCGGAGGCGCATATCGCCGCTTTTTCCTCGGAAGGCTGGTGGCTGCACAGTTCGCCTGAGCTGTGTATGAAGCGCCTTTTAGCCCGCGGCTGTGACCGGCTCTTTCAGATATGCCACTGCTTCCGTAAGGAGGAATGCGGCCGTCTCCATCAAAGCGAATTCTGTATGCTGGAGTGGTACCGCACCGGAGCTGATTACTTTGATCTGATGGCGGAATGCGAAGAACTTTTCGAAAGCCTCGGCCCGGGCCTTGCTCACTTCTCCAGCCTGCACACTCCAGGCCGTTTACGCTGGCAAGACAAAGACATTGACCTGGCCCCACCCTGGCAGCGGCTGAGCGTACATGAAGCCTTTCGCCTCCATACCGGCATGGAGGTGGAAGATGCCATGGCAGAAGATCTTTTTGAGGAATTGCTGGTCAGCCGGATTGAACCGCTCCTGGGCCAGGAAGCGCCTGTTTTTCTCTACGATTACCCAATCACCCTGGGTTCGCTTGCCCGGCGCAGTGCCACCAACCCGAACGTCGCCGAGCGCTTTGAGCTCTACATCGCTGGTATGGAACTGGCCAATGGCTTTTCCGAACTGACCGATGCGGTGGAACAGCGCCGCCGTTTTGCAAGCGAAATTGCCTCGCTGCAGGCCCAAGGCCGCGAGGCAGCCATGCCGGAGCGCTTTCTGAATGACCTTGAACATATGCCAGCATCGGCAGGCATTGCCCTGGGGCTGGACCGGCTCTTCATGCTGCTGGCCGGTTATGACGATATCCGTAAGGCCATCCCTTTTCCGGCTGAAATGCTCTGAACCGGGCAAGCACTATGGCCCCTCTGTATTTTTTCGTGGCTGCTTGCCTTCTTTTTTGTGGTGAGCACTAAGGTGGCCTGATATATTTACGACATTGCAACTCTGCAAGATTGTATCTTTGACAACCTTGTCCATCAACGCTGGGGGGCGTATGCCGACAAGAAACCACATGACAGGCCAAAAGGTCCTGGAAAAACTACTGGAAGGAAACCAGCGCTTCGTTGCCGGCACAATGGAGCACCCAAACAACAGTGAGGAGGCGCGCAAGGGGCTGCTCTCGGGTCAGGAACCCTACGCCGTGGTGCTGGCCTGCGCTGATTCGCGCCTGCCGCCGGTGGATATCTTTGACCAAGGTCTGGGCGATCTTTTTGTTATCCGGGTGGCCGGCAACCTGCTCAACGACCACGTTCTGGGCAGCATTGAGTACGCTGTTTCCCATCTGCATACGCCGCTAGTCATGGTCATGGGACACACCTACTGTGGGGCTATCACCGCCGTGGCCAAGGGTTTGAAATTAACTGGTCACATGGCCAGCCTCAGCCCCAAAATCGACATAGCGCTAAAGCGGGCAAACAAGCTGGAAGGCGATCTGGTGGACAATGCCGCCAAGGAGCTGGCTCTTTTAACTGCAGCCTCCATTGCTCGCTCCGAGCCCATCATCGGCGATCTGGTTAAAGAGGGCAAGGTACTGGTGGTCGCCAGTTATTACGATCTCGATAGCGGCAAGGTGAGCGTGCTCTCCAGTTCGCAATGCGTATAAACAGCAGCACGAAGTTCTATTAACCCTGCTTTATTGCCATCGTTTCTGTGTTATTTCCAATAGATACCGTTATCCCCCTGCTTGAGGAGCAGATACGCGGCCTGCAGGTGCCAGTAGTGGATCTGATAGCCGCGCAGACCCAGGATCCCTTCAAGGTGCTGGTTGCCACCATCCTTTCTGCCCGTACCAAGGATGAAGTTACGGCTGCCAGCGCTCGCAGGCTGTTTAGCCGCGCAAGTACACCACAGGAATTGGCGGGTTTGAGTGTGGCAGAACTGGAAAAGCTGATTTATCCAGTGGGTTTCTTCCGCAACAAGGCCCTGCACCTAAGCCAACTGCCGCAAGCCCTGGCCACGCGCTTCCAGGGCGAGGTTCCAAGCGCTATCGAAGACCTCGTCACCCTGCCCGGAGTGGGTAGAAAAACCGCCAACCTGGTGCGGTCGGCGGCCTTTTCGCTTCCTGCCATCTGCGTGGACACCCACGTTCACCGCATCATGAATATCTGGGGCTATGTCGAGACCACAACGTCCCTGCAAACAGAGATGGCCCTGCGAGAAAAACTGCCGCAGCAGTATTGGCTGCGCATCAACTCTCTCCTGGTGGCCTTTGGCCAGGCCATCTGCCGACCAGTAGCTCCCCACTGCGATGCCTGTCCTATCAGTGAACATTGTCCGCGTTTGGGGGTAACCCCAAGAAAACGCCGCAAGGAGCCCCGCGCCATGCCTGCAGGCCAACATTTTCTTTCCTGGAACGTCAACGGGCTGCGTGCGGCCCTGGGCAAGGGGTTTCTGGATGTGCTCAGCGCGTTTAACGCCGACATCATAGCCCTGCAGGAGATCAAGGTGCAGATTGACCAACTGCCTAAAGAAATACTGGAACTGAAAGGCTACCAGCAGTTCTGGCATCCAGCAGAAAAGAAGGGATATGCAGGCACGGCCATTTTGAGTAAAAATGCGCCGCTACAGGTCTATTATGGTGTTGGTTCAAGCGATATTGACCGGGAAGGCCGGGTGCTGACCCTGGAATTTGATGATTACTACCTCATCAATACCTATTTTCCCAACGCGCAGCCCGGCCTGAAACGTCTGGATTTCAAGCAGAGCTTTAACCAGGCCATGCTTGATTACATGAACAGGCTGCGCCAGGAAAAAACCGTGCTGCTTTGCGGCGATCTCAATGTCGCCCACAAGGAAATCGATCTGGCCCGACCCAAGGAAAACAGGATGAATCCCGGTTTTTCCGATGAGGAACGCGCCTGGATGGATACGCTCCTTACCGCTGGATATGTGGATACCTTCAGAAAATTCTGCCCTGATCCTGGCCAGTATACCTGGTGGAGCTACCGTTCAAATGCGCGGGAAAAAAACATCGGCTGGAGAATCGACTACTTTGTGGTGGATGCCGCCAGCAGCGGGCGGATACAGGACGCAGCCATCCACAGTGATATCTTCGGCTCTGACCACTGCCCGGTGAGTATCCGCTTCACCTGAACAAAAAGCCGTATGGAATTACCGGCCTATCCTGGGCTGCAGCCGCCACCACCAAAGCGCCAGGCCACAGACAATCATCCCCAGGCACAACCACTGCCCCATGGACAGTCCTGCCCAGAGCAAACCAAGATGGGCATCCG
>CAZEIT010000165.1:0-5633 GCA_964512515.1 uncultured Desulfobulbus sp. | reverse complement strand
AAATGAAGGCGGGCCTTGTGGGCACGTATTCGGGCATTGTACAAAAGTGCTGGGTGCTTGTCGAGTTGGCACTTTCGAGACCAGGAAACGGAATGTCTTGATTGGTCCTGGTTGAAGGAAAAAATCTACAATCACCTGTCCTGGCGGGTCAAGAGAGAAAGGGCGAAGCAACAGGTGGTTATCCCAGATCAAGGATGCAGTTGGAAATTCTGAGCTGTGGGTTCCTGCCGCTGCCGAGAGCAGATGCCACGGCAACGGCAGAGAAGGACACAGCCTGAAGACGCTCAGGGTGCGGGCTTTGTGGCGGATGCCGGCGCCGCTGCCTCGGGTACAGCCAGGGTGATGGTGGAAATGGAATTTTTCGGTGAACCATCAATGATCTTATCGCTATAGCTGAGGTAGACCAGGGTATGGCGCTTTTTATCATAAAAGCGCACCACCTGCAGTTTCTTAAAGAGGATGGAGGTAGATTTACGGAAGACCTGCCGGCCATTCTCCCGGCCAGAGGCAATCCGTTCCGGCAGCGTAATCGGCCCGGTCTGGCGGCAGGAAATGGAGGCATCGGCCGTATCTTCGGCAACGCCGAGCGAGCCGGTAATGCCGCCGGTTTTGGCCCTGCTGACATAGCAGGTTGCTCCCTCGATATCAGGATCGTCGAAAGCCTCGATCACGATTTTATCGTTTGCACCCAGCACCTTGAAGGTGGTACTGACCTCGCCGATCTCCTCGGCAAAAGCTGCCGCGGCAAGGAGCAGACCCACGCAGAGTGTCAGGGAACAGGCCAGGCCCAGGCTATATTGTTTCATGGCAATAGCGCAATTTTTTGTCTTGTTCATCATGCCGCCTTTTTTCGTTTCGCCTGGGAGCGGTTAATGGCGCTCAAGAGCGATTTGATCGAAGCAACAATAATATCGGTATCAACCCCCGCGCCCCACCAGCTTTCCTCGTCACTGTCTATGATTTCTATATAACTCACCGCTTTGGATGAACTGCCCCGGGCAAGCGCATGCTCGTGGTAGGAGTGCAGGGAAAAATGCAGGTGCAGATCCTGACGCAGGGCTGTGCAAAAGGCGTCCAGTGGGCCATTGCCGCCGGCCTGCACCTTCTTTTCTTCGCCCCGGTATTCCAGTACTGCTGAAATTTCCGCGCGGGAACCCTTTTCGTCCCGGTCGATGTGGCGTTTCATCACCTCAAAGGACTTGAGGCGAAAACCGTTCTGGCCGAGCAGATATTCCTTTTCAAAGGTGTGGAAGACCATCTCGGCGCTCAATTCTTCGCCGCAGGCATCGGTCACCTCCTGGATGACGCGGCCAAAGCCGGGGTGCATGTCCTTAGGCAGTTTGAAGCCAAACTCGCGCTCCATGATATAGGCCACTCCGCCCTTGCCCGACTGGCTGTTGATCCGGATGATGGACTCGTAGGTACGGCCAAGATCTTGCGGGTCTATCGGCAGATACGGCACTTCCCAGAGCTCGCTTTCGGTGAGTTCGATGGCGGTCATGCCCTTGTTGATGGCATCCTGGTGCGAGCCGGAAAAGGCGGTGTAAACCAATTCGCCGGCATAGGGATGGCGCGGGTGCACCTTCAGCTTGGTGCAGCGCTCGTATACATTGATCACCCGGTTGATATTGGAAAAATCAAGCCCCGGCTCCACGCCCTGGCTAAACATATTGAGCGCCAGGTTGAGGATATCCACATTGCCAGTGCGTTCGCCATTGCCAAACAAGGTGCCTTCCACCCGGTCAGCCCCGGCCATGAGCGCCAGTTCCGTGGCCGCCACCGCAGAGCCCCGGTCGTTATGGGCATGCAGGCTGATCTGCACTCGGTCGCGGCAGGAAATTTTACGGCAGAACCACTCGATGCGGTCGGCATAGATATTTGGGGTAGACATCTCCACCGTGGCAGGCAGGTTGATGATCACCGGCTTCTCCGGAGTGGGCTGCCATACCTCCAGCACGGCCTCGCAAATTTCCAGGGCATAGTCCAACTCGGTGCCGGTAAAGCTTTCCGGCGAATATTCGTAGCGGATGTGCACATCGCTTGCCTGCGCCTGCTCATGGATAAGCTGTGCCCCATGCACGGCCAGGTCAATAATTTCCTTACGGCCTTTTTTGAAGACCACATCGCGCTGCAGGGTGGAAGTGGAGTTGTAGAGGTGCACAATGGCCTCTTTCGCACCTTCAATAGCATTGTAGGTTTTGCGGATAAGCTGTTCACGCGCCTGGGTGAGCACCTGCAGCACCACGCCAGAGGGCACCTGCCTTGTGTCGATGAGCAGACGCAGAAAATCGTATTCCACCTGGGAGGCGGCAGGAAAGCCAGCTTCAATCTCCTTGAAGCCAACCTCCAGCAAGAGCCGGAACATCTCCAGCTTTTCCTCCAGGTTCATGGGCTGAATAAGGGCCTGGTTGCCGTCGCGCAGATCAACGCTGCACCAGATGGGGGCTTTCGCTATGCTTTTATCCGGCCAGGTGCGGTCTGGCAGGTCTACAGTGGGATACGGCCGGTACTTCCTGGTTTTACTTGCTTGCATGTCTCAACTCCATAATGCCGCTAGAGATATGGCCAGCACAATGTGGCCACAAAAAAAGCCACGGTTTGTCGGCAACCGTGGCTTCAAAGATACGGAACGTGTCCATCAAGTCAGGACATATCCCCCCTTTTCGCCACAGGCAACCTGCCTAGTCGGCCAAGAAGAAGCAGGAGAAGGGATAGATAGTGCATGAGCAGTCCTGAAGTAAAAAATTTAAGTAAATACGAATGGAAAACAATCCACCAAGCAGGCTTCTTTGTCAAGGTGAAAAGCGGTCTCGCCTTAACGAGCGCTTCCGTGTTATATTTACAATGAGATCGCTTGAATTTTCGGGCAAAGATCAGAGGCGAGGATAATGCGATACAAGCGTAGATCTCGGTACCTTCAGAGCGTTTTTCGACGCAACCACAGAGAGCGTTTGATATGGAGCAGGCACAACCCCAAGCCCGCAGGGAGCCGCGTACAGCATGAAAAATTTCAGCACCTTGCAGCACATCCTGCCTGATTTCTTTGCAGAGCGGCAATGGCAACAGCAGTGGCAGGTGCAGCGACTTTATACCCAGTGGCCCACCATTATCGGGCCAGAGGTCGGGAAAGGCAGCCTGCCCGCCGCCATCCGTAACCAGACCCTATGGCTCTATGTCAGCCATTCCATCTGGGTACAGGAAATCCACTACCGCCAGGCCGAGCTGCTTGGCCGCATCAAAGAAGTGATGCCGGATCAGGACATCCGTGCCATCCGCTGCCAGGTTGAACCGTCCTGGTTTGCACCTCCAGCCGCACCTGCGGTGGAGCCTAAACCTGCTGCCGCAGCGCCAAAAGCGGATGCACCGCACAGCATGGGTTTTGACGCCATTGCCGACCCAGCCAGCCGCGAGGCCCTGCGCCGCTTATGGCAAGTTTTGCGCAGCCGCAAATAACAGCAAACTTGCAGCTACACTTGCGGCCTTAATAAAAAAACCCTGAAACAAAGAAAACTGAATTGCAGAGGGAGCAGGTCGCTCTCTGCCACACTCCACCTGCTGCCCATCTGCATGAATCGCTGGTAGAAAAAACCTATTTTTTTTGCTGGCCTTCCATCATTTCCTTAAATTTGGGATTGTTCATCATATCTTCCAAAGCCTTCTGGCTTTTCTCCATGTCCATCTTCGGCATGATCACATCCCCCGGTTTCTGCCCTGGCTGACAGGGTCCGACCCAACGGGCATCGCTCAGCACCGTGACGTCACTCATGCCATTGAGCGGAGGATCATAGTGGGATTTGATGGTTCCTTTGTAGGCAGATTCAAAAGAGCCCTCAAAAATTGCATTACTGGTAATGGTGATTCCTTCAGCCTTGCACACGGAATGGATGGACACCCTGCCATTGGAACGCTTTACATCCATGACACTGCAGTCAGTCTTTCCTTTTGCAGCCTGTTGCTGCATGAGAGTGTCGGTGCTTTCATCGATGCACTGCTGAATAGCGCCCATAGAAGGAATTCCTTCCATATGGGTTTGAATCTCCCAAAGACCGGCCTTTCGCTTGGGCATTTCTGCAGAGACCACAGGGACGGCTATAAAAACGAGTACACCCAGGCAAAGGAAAAAACGAAAGTATTGAAGAATAGATTGAAGCATGGAGAAACTCCTTGAAAAGGATAAATCGTTCAGCAAAAGAAAAAAGCTGTCATTGACCTGGCAAACTAGCCGGGTTGCATTGTAGTTGTGCGTCTGTGATAGGTAACTACTACAAGTAAGCGCCTTTGCTGAGGGATTTCGAGAAATAAAACTGGTTCTACTTGAGCGCTGCCAGGGCCTGTATAATCCGGCTCATTCCTTCTTTGACAATATCGAGCGAGGTGGCAAAGGAGAAGCGGATGAAGTTGTCCGCGCCAAAGGCCGCACCGGGCACTGTGGCCACCTGGGCCTCGTCCAGAAAGTAATCGGCCAGGGCAACAGAGTCGTTAATGGTTTTCCCTTGAAAGCTGCGGCCATAGTAGGAGGAAAAATTCGGGAACACATAAAAGGCCCCCATGGGCACCACGCAACTGACGCCTTGGATGCTGGTGAGCGCCTGAATAAAATAGTCCCTGCGCGGCAAAAAAGCTGCACGCATGGTCTGGGGAAAATCCTGTGGCCCGGTCAGGGCCGTGAGAGCGGCGTACTGCGATGCCGCCACAGGATTGGAGATCGACTGGCTCTGAATCTTGTTCATCGCCTTGAGTACGCTCAGCGGTCCGGCGCACCAGCCGATGCGCCATCCGGTCATAGAGTAGGACTTGGACACGCCATTAGCGAGAACAGTCTGCTCCTGCAGGCCGGGATCTACCTTGAGGATATGGGGAATAGCATTCTTGGTGTAGACAATATCCTCGTAGATATCATCAGATACAACAATCCACCCGCGTTCGCGCGCAAGTTTGGCCACTGCTTTGAGCGCTCCTTCTGAAAATATGGAACCGGTTGGATTGGAAGGACTGTTGAGAACCAGCACCTTGGTTTTGCTGCTGGCATACTGGAGCAGGTCTTCGGCGCGCAGGTCAAAGTCGTCTTCTTCCCGCACGGGCACAATCACCGGTACACCACTGGCCAGTTCCACCATGGGCGGATAGGAGACCCAGTACGGTGCTGGTATCAGTACTTCATCACCAGGATTGAGCAGGGCCTGAAAAATATTGTACAGTCCCTGTTTGCCGCCGCAACTGATCTGAATCTGCTCAGGATCATAGTTAAGCCCTAACCTGCTGCGGTAGCGGGCGCAGACTGCCTGGCGCAGTTCAATAATGCCGTTAGAGGCTGTATAACGGGTATGGCCCTTGTCAATCGCCTCTTTGCCAGCGGCACAGATATGCAGCGGCGTGGGAAAATCCGGCTCGCCCACGCTGAAGTTGAGGACATCCACACCCGCGGCCTTGAGCTGTTTGGCCTTAGCATTGATGGCCAGGGTGGGGGATGGGGCGATTTGTGCAACCCGCTGGGCAAGGGTGATTGCTGCTGGCATCGGAGAACTCCAACAAGTTCGATTGACGCCGGTTCAACCGGCAGATAAAAAATGCGCTACTCAAACGCGTTTTTGTTTTTTTGACAAGAAAAAACAGGCGACTGGCAAGTTAAACAT
>CAZEIT010000164.1:0-5732 GCA_964512515.1 uncultured Desulfobulbus sp. | reverse complement strand
ATCAGCGAGAATGCCTTTGACCGGGCCAGCGCCGAGCAACTGCTCAAACCCGAGCCCGGCAAGGAGCCGGCGGAGGCCTTTTACCGCTGCCGCATAGAGCTTTTGGCTACCCAACTAAAAAATGTGCCCGATGGATTCCGGCTGATACCAGGGATGAAGGTACGGGCCGAAATCAAGGTAGGCACGAGATCAGTGATCTCGTATTTTCTCTATCCGGTTATCCGGGCCTTGGATGAAGGACTGCGCGAACCATAAGAATCTTGTGCTTCATTCCCTTACCTTTTCACTGCTCCCATTGAAACGCCCATGCATCCTGTATACATCTTGAGCTGTTGTCTTCTTGTGTTCTTGTCTGGTTGCGCTGCGCAAACGGGTATTCCGGGCCATGGCGGCGGCAAACGTTTTGCCGTTGAGCAGGAACTGGTTGCGGCTGCTGCCCGCTCAGCTATTAAGCAACTCGACCTGAGCAGCATTAAAGGCAAAAAGGTTAACCTCTATGTGAACACTATCGGCGATACCGGGGCAGGCAATCTGGTGGGTGGACGTTTCTCTATCATCTCCCAATTGCATGGAGACTATGTGCAATCGCCCCAGGTCAAGGAGACCTATGTCTATCCGCGTTATGACAGCACCTCTACTGTCACCTCGACCACTGATGCCACGAGCCACCAGAGCAACAATACCCGGCAGTATGGGCTCAACTCCAGCAGCTCAAGCCATGGCAGCAATCATTCCACCACTACGCAAACCTCAAGTAACAGCACACTTCTACCCGCGCCTGTGTCCAAGACGGCACGCCAGGATGGCGGCGGCGCAACCGTTCAGATTGGCATGGAGTATAAAGGCCTTGGGGCCTATCACAATTCGGAGGAAATCACCTCTGACGACCTGCAATACTTGAGTGCCCTGCTGCAAACCTATCTGTTTTTGCAGGGTGTTGTTATTGCGCCGCCATCCGAAGCCGAGGTGGATGTGTATATTACCGTGGATGTCTTTGGCACGGTGTATACGCGGGTTGACTGGTTTCTGGCCAATAACGAGATCCTGAAAGCCAAGGCCTCCATGGAGGTTTTTGCCGTTGATACCGTGAGTGGCGAGGTGCTGATGCCGCCGCAGTCAGCAGGTGCTGAATCGGAATACAATGAGCAGTACATTTTGTGGGCTGGCCCCATCAAGATCAGGAAATCAGTAAACAAGGCGGAACCACTGCTGGCTGATTTCAGCGATGCCGCACCCAATCAGAAAAGAAAACTCTCTGCAGAAAAGCAGGAGCCCGTGCCTGTGCCTTTTCAAAAATCTGCCCGCAGCAAATCACCTTCTCGCCACTGATAATGACCTCCAGCACGTCTGGTCTTGGCCTTCTTCCCAGGATCAGCCTAGTTGATTCTGGAACACCAACTAACCAGAAGGCTGAATCTACCGTTAATATTAGATAAAAGTTAAACGGGCAAAAACACCTGACCGCAACTGAAGAGAACCGGGAGATTGCGGCGACTTTCCGATACAGAGGGAGCTATACATAGATCTTGTTGCAAAACTTATGGAAACACAAAATAACGATAATAATCACACAGATATCTGGCTGTGCGCCAGTTGCGGAAAGCCTCTTGATCCACAAGAAGAACAAAGCCTGTGCATCCAATGTGAGGCATTATTTGATACAACTAAGACCTCTTGGACTTGTCAGCATTGAGTTGCACAAACGGCCGTTTACGCAACAACAAGAAGTATTACGAAAATAAAGGCATTGTCTGTTGCGCAACCCTGTTGCATAATTAAACGCATGTGCAACAGGTTTATGCACAAGGAGAAATGATGCTCATTGGATATGCAAGGGTCTCCACTGAAGAGCAGGACACGGCAGCCCAGACAGAAGCCCTGAACCGTGCTGGGTGTGGGAAAATCTTTGTGGAGAAGGCATCCGGCGGACGCTGGGACAGACCAGAGTTACACCGGCTGCTTGATCAACTTCGCGCAGGTGACGTGCTGGTTGTCTGGAAATTGGATCGCCTGTCGCGTTCCTTGAGAGATGTGTTACTGCTCATGGAACAAATTGATCAGCGAGGGGCAGGCTTTTGCAGCCTGACCGAATCCATCGACACGACCACCGCCGCAGGCCGTATGATGATGCAAATCGTGGCCACGTTTGCAGAATTTGAACGCGCTATGATACGGGAGCGAACGAAAAAAGGGCTTGCCGTGGCCCGACAGGAAGGACGGGTTGGCGGCAGAAGACCCAAGCTCAAAGATCAGCAGAGCAAAGAGCTCGCCAAACTTGTTCTTTCCGGCCAACTGACCCAAGCAGAGGCGGCCAGGCTTTTTTGTGTTCATCGCTCAACGGTGTCGCGGTTATTGCACCGAACCAGGTCCGAGATAGCCAACCCATAATCCATGGTCGCCAGCGCAGGTATTGCTGTCCAGTTCAAGTTGCTTTTACTCTCCACTCTGTCTGAAAAAACCCGCCTTTGTGCGGGTTTTTTTGTGTCTAAAAATATTGAAATACAACCTTTTTTCATGTAGAATGAATTTAAAATTCATTGTTTTTAATATTAAAAAAGGTGAAAAAATGATTGTCACCGTTGGCAACACAAAAGGCGGCGTCGGCAAAACTACACTGGCGGTGAATCTGGCAATTGCCCGCGCTCTAGCAGGCAAAGATGTGTGGTTGATAGATGGGGACAGGCAAGGAACAGCACAGGCAGCAATCAGCATCCGCGCCGACTCAGGGTATACGCCAAGCATTGCCTGCGCAACATATCCAGACGGGCCAACCCTCCGGACGCAGGTGCAGCATCAGGCGGAAAAATTCGATGAGATAATTATTGATGCCGGAGGCCGCGACTCGACCGCTTTGCGGGCCTCTCTGGTCTTGTCGGATATTTTGCTTGTGCCGTTTCAGCCCCGCAGCTACGACGTGTGGGCATTGAACGACATAGCCGCGTTAGTTGACGAAGCCATGAGTGTGCGCGATGGCCTGCGCTGTTACGCTATGCTCAACTGTGCTGATCCAGGCCAAACGTCTTCCGACAATGCAGAGGCTGCGGCAGCAGTTGCAGAAGTTCCTCAGTTTGAATACTTGCCTACCCCGCTGCGTCGCCGCAAGGCCTTTGCAAATGCAGCCGGTGCAGGTCAATGCGTGTTTGAGCTCAAGCCGCAGGATAGCAAGGCAAGCCAGGAACTTGATTCACTCATAAAGATACTATTTTAATATTAAAACAGTATTTATTTAACATGCAAACGGGATGAAATGGCAATTATAAAGCAACCAAATAAACCGGTACGGGATACCAGCACGAGTGCAGCGGATGCCTTCATTTCCGGCGCTCCTGATGCTGGAGTACTGCAAGCCCCAAAACCTAACCGGGTGCGTAAAGGTAAAAGGGTGCAAATTTCTCTGACCATCGCCGAGCCTTTACTGGATCGTGTCGATCAGGCTGCGGCTGAACTAGGGCAGAGCAGGGCCGCAATCATTAACCTGGCTATAATGCAAATGCTGCAAAGCGGTCTGCGTATTAACGGCAATGACTGATCTCTTATTCGAAAAACTCCCCATCACAGGCGGTGATGTGAAGCCGTTCTTCATCGTTCCAGGTCATCAGGTGCATGGCCCTGCAAAAGCACCTCGGATTTGCGCCGACCACGAACCACAGGGAGTTGGGACAACGTGCGCAAGCCGTATCGGGCGCATTCTTTAAGGATGCCAAGGTGGGGCTTGAGTAAGCGCCATTTTCCATTGCCTCTCATCTCCATGCTGTTGTCTTTTTCTGTAAAGTGTTTGCCGAACTTGGCCATAGCGTACAGCCGCGCCGCCTGGCGGCTGTCTTCGTCCGGCGAGAAATGCAGGTTCTTCCCGCTATCACGGATGGTGCCGCCGGAAACCAGGGTAATAATCGCAACTCCCCGGTTGTCGATCCGAAAGCTGCAGCCGGAAAAGAAAGATTTCTGAGCGCTGCCAGCTTTGATACGTTCTCGCTCCTGCCAGGCCAGAAATGCCAAGCGCTCACCTGGTGTCTTTTTCTCTTTTGGCGTGTCCTGCGCCGGTGCCGCGTTTGCGGTGTTTTCAGATTTTACGCCTGCATCTCTGCCAGGATCGGCAACAGACTGGGCAGGCAACCAGACTGTGAACCTATCCAGATCAGAACCTTTGGGCGCATACCAGCGCTTCTCCCGGCTATCCCATTTCGCGCCTGCTTCCTTTGCAGCTTCCCGCTCAGCAAATTGCACTTCCAGAAAGGTCTTTTCCCTGGCTGGATTCTTGATTGCATCCTGTGCAGCTTTCCGCTCTTCCATCGAGCGTAAAACGCCCAAGGCAACGATATTGCCTTGGCTTGCCTGG
This sequence comes from uncultured Desulfobulbus sp., assembly GCA_964512515.1. Classification (GTDB taxonomy): domain Bacteria; phylum Desulfobacterota; class Desulfobulbia; order Desulfobulbales; family Desulfobulbaceae; genus Desulfobulbus. Next base: position 1,396 of record CAZEIT010000164.1, on the reverse strand, counting down.
TGCTGCAGATACCCGTTCCAGTTATACCACGGGTAATCAGCCTTGATCTCTGCCATAGCGGCCTTGTGATCGGCCTTCTCCTGAGCCACATCCTTCCGGTGCAGGTTGAGCATCATCCGCATCCGTACCGCCCTTGTCCGATGGCTGTAGGTGGTGGCATACAAGTCCGCTTTCATCTTCTGCCATTTCTCTTTCAGCCAGCCGTGAGATGCCGCGCTTCTCGCCTTTTCCCCATCAATCCGGGCAATTTTTTTTGCCAGGGCAGCCTGATATTCCTTGTACAGTTGATCGCGCTCAGGGCTTCTGGGCTGGCGGGGGTTTTTCTGATAAGTCTTCTTGGCCGATGCGTCTGCATCAGACCGTTCCGCCTCAGCTTGCCCAGCCAGGCTGGATGCGCCTGGCCCGGCAAAAGGGCCGAACCGGTCTTCCAGATATTTTTTGGACATACCCCTATCCAGCTCGCTCGCCTTCATAGTCTCTCTCCCGGCCAGGTCAGCCAGGATCAAGCCATTTCCCTTTTGCCGGATCGCTATGCCATAGTCAGCAAGCGTTTGGTGCACGTCCTGCCAGTTCTTGGCATTCTCCATTTTGGCAAGAATGTTTTCCCGGTGCTGCAGAACGGAAGACCTAAAGGCCGACTCGCCAGCATTTGCCCTGCCGCTTGATTCCAAGGGAACACGATCCGCTGAGGCCGCTGGTTCCTTGCGCTCCGAATCAAAGCCAGGCGAACTCAGTTCTGGTTCAGTACACTGCCCGAACCGGGCTTCCATGTGCTTTTTAGAGAGGCTTTTGCCTACTGCGCTGGCTTTTATGGTCTCCTTTCCAGCCAGATCAGCAAAGACAAGGCCGCCAGCTCTTTGCCGGATCGCTATACCGTGGGCAGCCAATGCCTGGCGAACGCCCTGCCAATCCTGTGCAGTCTCCACCGCACCCAGGATGTGCGGCTTGCATTCCTGCACAAAGGATGCAAACGTTTGACCTCTTGCAATGTCGAACGCTGCCGGTTCAGCCGCTCCTCCACCCTTGGGCTCGGTAAACGCGCCGAACCTCGTTTCCATCCGCATTCTGGACATAGTCTTGTCAACCGCGCTGGCCTTGATTGAGCCACGGCCTTGCAGATTAGTCAGGACAAGGCCGTTCGCTTTGGACTGTAAGCCAATATCACGCTCAGCCAGCGCCTGGCGCACTTCTTGCCAGTTGGTGGACGCTTGTACCTGTTCCAGAATATCTTTCCGTTGAGACAGCACAAAAGACTGAAATGATTGTTCGCCGGAATGCGCCTCCATGGACGCAGCATGCTGGCTGATTTTAGGCTCAAGCGGGTTGCTCGCCTCGATGCCGTTGTCCACCTCAAGGCCAAACTCAGCTTCCACAATCCTGCAGGCTTTAGACAGCT
>CAZEIT010000163.1:0-5750 GCA_964512515.1 uncultured Desulfobulbus sp. | reverse complement strand
CCACCATAACGGGCCCGCTCTTTACCACTGTGGTGTCAGTCAGTTCTTAGCAGCCTTCCAGCTTCTTGGCGCCGCGAACATTAACTTTATCACCCGCTTTCATACCGTCTGCCTTGTCGCAGTTGAGGGTAACCTTGGTGCCATCAACTGCCTCTACCGTGCAGCTGGATTTCGCGGCAAAAACTGTGCTGGCAGAAAATACGAAAGCGGCTGCCATCAGTACGGCCATAATCTTTTTCATGATAAAGATCCTCCTTATTCGTGAATGTTGTCGGCAAGCAGGCGCAAACCTGCCATTTCCACTACAGATGAAGCTTAAAGGAGTGCTGGGAAGGTGTCAACAGATTCCTGAGTAGTTATTCGCAGGAACCGCTACAACTGCCGCAACCTCCTCCCCCAACCGGATTGGTGGAGGTAATGGAAAAACCGGAGCGGTATCCGGCTTCGATAAAATCCACTTTTACTGAACCGCATTGGGCAAGCAGCTCTTCAGCGATGACGAATTTGAGCGCCTTGTCTTCGAAGACCCGGTCGTTTGCACCTGGCTCATCCAAAGCCAATCCCAGAGCAGCGCCACTGCAACCACCCTGCATCAGCCCTACCCGCACCGGGGAATCCACCTTGTTCTGCTCAAAATACGCCTTCAGATTTGTTGCCGCTGTCTCTGTTACTTCAAACATTGTTCACCTCGCATAGTGCCAATTGTATAGGATACATAAAATATGTTTGCTAGCAGGGTAGATTCACTCTACCCCTGTACTGCAATGGACATGCAAGGTTGAAATGCGGCAGCCAAACCCAGTTGCAATGCTTATCCGCAGGAACCGCCGCAAGAACCGCCGATACCGCAGCTTGCCTTACCAAGTGGATTGGCTGCGGTGATGGAAAAGCCGGAACGATAACCCGCCTCGATAAAATCCACCTTGATTGAACCGCAGCGTTCAAGCAGCTGATCTTCCACCACAAATTTGAGAGCACCTTCCTCAAAAACCTTGTCATTGTCCTTTGGCTCATCCAGAGCCAAGCCCAGTGAGGGGCCGCTTCAGCCGCCCTGCATCAGAGCCACCCGCACAGGCGACTCAATCTTGTTCTGGCTGAGATATTCGGTCAGGTTAGTGACCGCTGTCTCTGTTACTTCAAACATCTGTTCCTCCATCTTTGTCAGAATGCACCGGTCAAGCTGACCATCAGCGGCCGGGTTATGTGTATCGCGTTATTGTAAGGATCAATTCTGGATACGTCAACCAGCCAGACCCGTACGTAGCTTGGCGCCAATTTATATGGTCCCAAGAGCAGTTAGCCTGCTTTGGCAGGTGATGATCACAGACACAAAAAAAGGCATTGTAAAAGAAAGACCTTCCCTCTACAATTTAAAATTCACTGGCAAGGGCCTCCTGAAAAACAAAGGCCGCCAAACACTTTTCTTCCCTACCTGGACGTAAGGAGCGTACACAAATGGGCATGTTGAAGGAATTCAAGGAATTTGCCATGCGCGGCAATGTTGTCGACATGGCAGTGGGTATCATCATTGGGGCTGCATTTGGCAAAATTGTCACATCGCTGGTCAATGATGTAATCATGCCTCCCATCGGCCTGTTACTGGGCAATGTGGATTTTTCCAATCTGGCTGTGACCCTGCGGGATAAAACCGCTGAGGCTGATGCGGTTACCCTGAACTACGGCCTTTTTATCAATACTGTGCTGGACTTCCTCATCGTTGCCTTTGCCATTTTTATGGTTATAAAGCAGATGAATCGTCTCAAAAAAAAGGAGCCGGAGCCAGAAGTCACCACCAAGGATTGCCCGCGCTGTTTCAGCAGTATTCCCATTCAGGCAACCCGCTGTCCACACTGCACTTCTGAACTCTGATTCCCTGTTTGCAAAAAACAGCGCCTTGGCCAGGCCAGGCGCTGTTGTCCTGTTCATCTTCCTTTAGCGGAAGCGCTATGTATCTCTTTTGTGAGCCATTATGAGTGACAAACTGGTCATATCCACAGGTGGTGGTGACGCGCCCGGGCTGAATGCTGTTATTTTTGCGGTGGTTAATGCCGCCACCCGTAAAGGCTGGGAGGTGTACGGCAGCAAATACGGCTATGGCGGATTTCTGGACAAGGATGAACTGGTTCGCCTGACCCCAGACGATGTCGAGGGCATTCTTACCCAGGGCGGCACCATCCTTGGCACCACCAATAAGGGCAATCCCTTTGCCAAACCAGTGGAAAACCTTGCCGGCGAAGTACAAATTGTTGATATTTCAGACAAAATAATGCGGGGCTTTCTCCGCATGGGGTTTTCCTGCCATATTGCCGTAGGTGGCGACGGCAGCCTGGAAATCGCGCACCGCTTTGCCCAGAAAGGCATGCCTGTGATTGGCGTGCCAAAAACCATTGATAATGATCTGGAAGCAACAGATCGCACCTTTGGTTTTGACACTGCCGTTTCCACTGCCACCGACGCCATTGACAAATTGCATTCCACCGCCAAATCCCACGATCGGGTGATGGTGGTTGAAGTCATGGGCAGGGATTCTGGCTGGATCGCCCTTTACTCTGGCATTGCCGGCGGTGCGGATGTAATCCTCATCCCAGAAATCCCCTTTGACATGGAAGCAGTCTGTAGAAAAATCGCTGAAAACGAGCTCCATGAAAAGCACTATTCGATAGTGGTGGTGGCGGAAGGCGCACGCGCCCAAGGCCGCGAAGTGATCAGCAAGGGCAAGGGAGAAATCGGACGGGCTGAACTGGTACTGGGCGGAGTGGGCGAATGGGTCGCCAACCAGATCCGGCAACGTCTGGGCAAGGATACCCGCTCACTGGTGCTGGGCCATCTGCAGCGCGGCGGCTCACCGACCAACTTTGATCGCCTGCTGGCCCTGCGTTTTGGCGCTGCGGCCGTTCGCCTGGCCGAAGCAAAAATATACGACCACATGGTGGCCTGGGTACCGCCAAACATGACCGCCGTGCCCATAGCCGACGCCATTCGTAAACGTAAAAAGGTGGATCTGGAAAGCGATAAAGTGCTGACTGCACGCGACATCGGTATTTGCCTGGGCGACGACTACACAGTCTCAAATCCTTAAATCGCCTTAACCATCTTGAGATAGGCCCGCGACCATGCCTGCGCAGGCGGAACGGCTGGCAATACTCTACCGCAGATTATACAAACACTTTGGTCCGCAGGATTGGTGGCCAGGGGAGACTGCCTTTGAGGTGGTACTGGGCGCCATCCTGACCCAGAACACCAACTGGAAAAACGTTGAAAAGGCTATCTCTAACCTCAAGCAAGCCGGCCTGCTCAACCTGCCCGCCATGTTGGCCTTGCCCCGAGAGGTTTTGGCCGAATACATCCGCCCAGCAGGGTACTACAACATCAAGGCAGGCCGCCTGCGCAATCTCTTGATTCTCATTGCCGAGCAACATAACGGCAGTCTGGAAGCCCTGTTTTCCCTGCCGCTTGATGAACTGCGCAGACAACTGCTCGCGGTCAAGGGTATTGGCCCGGAAACCGCTGATTCCATTATACTGTATGCAGCTGCTCAGCCCATTTTTGTGGTGGATACCTACACCCATCGCATCCTGCTCCGCCACGACCTGATCGACGAAGACACCGACTACCACAGCCTGCAGGAACTGTTCATGGACAGCTTCCCGCCCGATGTGGATCAATACGGCGAGTTTCACGCCCTGCTGGTACGAACCGGTAATCAGTTCTGCAAAAAAACCAATCCCCGCTGCGATATTTGCCCGCTTCAGGGAGTGTGACAGAGAAGCTTGCTGGAGCACGCGGCTGTCCGGCCTTGGTCACAAACACCGGAAGCAATAGGTTGTGGTCGAACTGGAGTATTTGTACCTCAGCAGATACCTTGAAAGAATTTCCCTCAGCCCTGACCTGGCGATTCCCGTTCTGCCAACGTCGACTTTTCTCCAGCCTTGCTGTGCCAGAGCAATTTGCGGCAGATACCACGAATCATGCTCGCCTCTTTTTTCTTCAGCCGCATCCGGCCCAAAAACTGACGGATATTGCGCATCCAGTAGCTGTGATTGGTGTCGCGCAGGAAGGTGATGGTGCTGAGCGCCTCTTCGATATGCTCATACATCCCTTCCAGATCGTATGAGTTGGCAAAGTCTGATTTAGGCACAGCGGCAAAAGGGTTCGGGTTGAGTGCGGTGTAGAGTTCGTAGACATGGATGGCCACAGCCTGGGCCAGATTCAGCGAGGCAAAGCTGGCGGTGGGGATAGTGGAGGCAAATTGGCAAAAATCCAGGTCTTCGTTGCTTAAGCCAGTACTTTCCGGCCCGAACATAAGGCCAACCCTGTTGCCTGGCATCAGGGGCACAAGCTGCGCCATCACCTCGCGCGGACTGTGGTCTTCCAGGCGTTTTTTCCCCTGCCGGGCCGTAGTACCGACAATAAAATGAAAAGGTGCTGCCGCTTCCGCCGTGCTGGCGCAGTACTGCATGTCGTGGATGAGATGGCTGGCCTTATGGGTTGCCATCTTGAGCATGCGCTCCTCATCATAGGGCTCGCTGCTGACCACAATGAGCCTGGAAATACCGAAGTTAAAGGCTATACGCGCCGTTGCCCCGATATTTTCCGGAAACTTGGGGTGGACCAGGATAATGCCGCAGTCGGCGAGTTCGCCACCATTGGCCCGGTGCAGAGACACGTTCTACTTGCCGCTGTTTTGTTCCAGTTCAAGCGGCCGCTTGCCGCTGCGCTCGTTTGCCGGGCCGGTTGAGGTTCCGGTCATGCGTTTGAAAAAGGGGATAATGCCGCGCTCAGCCTGGCGAATCTCCTCTTCGGCCTCCTTCAGGGTGATCTGCCAGGCAGGAGCAAAACCGGGGGACTTTTCAAACATAATTTCCACAGCCCGCTGATAGACCTGCAACTGGCGGAGTTCAGGCCTGCCAGGCTTCTGGTTAAGCACCTGTACCATATTGCGCAGGTTGTCCCGCTCCTGGCGAATAGTATCCAACTCATGTTTGCGGCGCTCGGTCTCAGAGGCGTCAATTTCAAGCTTGGTGTGCAGATGCTCGCGCAGCTTCCGCAGGGATTGATTGAGTTCCCGTACCTTCATCCAGCCTCGCACCCAGACAATAAACGCCACAACCAAACCAACAGCAAGGCCGGTGGTGAAAGGATTGAACAGAATACTGGATAGCCAACTGCTTTCTTCCATAATACGAACCTCTAACGGGTGGAGAGACAGGGAGTACATGATCTGATCAAGAGCCAAGCCTTCGGCCAGACCTGCCGCCCATTTTTAGGGCATGCATCCAGCTTCGTCAAGCAAAAGCAAGGGGCTGGGTGCGCTCTCCCCTTTTACCTGTCGAGCAGGCACTCAAGACTCTTTGCCTTGGGATACTGGTCCTGCAGAGAAAAAATAAGCCGCTTCCCGGCCAGATGCACCTCCTGCAAGCGGGCCAGTACCTGATTGCCCAACTGATAGATACGGCCCGTACGTTCGCCAATAAGACGGAAGCGGCGGCTGTCGTGGAGATAGTAATCGTCCTGCAAACTTTCCACCGGCACACTGCCACTGATGCCGCTCTCGCTGAGCGCCAGATACAAACCAAAGGGGCCGACTCCAGAGATGGTGGCGGCAAAATCCTCTCCCACCCTGTCGTGCAGGAACAGTACAGCCATGCGGCTGTGTACGTCGCGCTCCAGATCAATAGCCCGACGTTCGCATTGGGAAAGATGCTGGCCGGCCTCGGCAAGGGGCTGGCGGCAACCGGCCGGATGAACCA
>CAZEIT010000162.1:0-5813 GCA_964512515.1 uncultured Desulfobulbus sp. | reverse complement strand
AGGCTCTGGGGCTATTTTTCAAAGAGCTACCCACAAATTCTGCGGACGAGGCCAAATTCTTGGCCAGCGCAGAATTCCCTTCTCCGTGATCAAAATATCCATGGGTATGTCATGGCTTTGGGCGGGAATAAACGGCACAAGCTGGCAGGAAAAAGCAAGACCAACACGCAGGGCCTGAGACGCTTTGCAGGCGAGAAAACGATCGTAGTAACCGCCACCATAACCTAGGCGATTGCCGTTTCGGTCAAAAAGGAGGCCGGGCACGATGACAATATCAAGTTCCTGCGCTGCGAAAATTTTGCCTGCACACCATTCTGGTTCCTGAATTCCCTGATAACCTGGTTGCAGAGGAAAATCCTCTTCTTTAACAACAATGGCTAAGAGATCCTTATCTTTTTGTCTGGTCAGAGGCAGACACAATTTCTTATCCATACGCAGCAGCAGTCTGCACAGTTCTTCTGTTTCCACCTCACTGCGGAAGGCACTGTAAGCAAGTATGCTCCATGCCTTTCTGGCTTCAGCAAGTGCACACACAGACTGCGCAATACACGAACTTGCGCTGCTGCGTTCTGCATTACTGAGTGCATCACGGCTGTTGCGCGCCAATATGCGCAGAACACTGCGCGATTCCAATTTGCTCAAATAATCATCTGCCATGAAAAAAGGCGGTTCTCCTTGCCGGAGAACCGCCCCTGTACCTTCAATACCTGCTGCTTACATCGGAAGGATCAGTTTGTTGCTTTCCTCGTTCCAGGAAACCACCATATACCACAAGAAGGCAAAGCCAATGATGAGCCACAAGCTAGGGCCATAGCCCATAACATCAGGCAGATATACATATTTGCCTAAATAGCCATTTTCCTCCACCTGAAAACGGGTGAACAACGCAATAACCAAGGAGTTGCTCAAGGCAAAGAACGGCACAACCAGCCACAGTTTGATCTGGCCTTCGCCTACACGCCACAGAGTTCCGGAACCACAACCACCGGCGAACATGGCGCCCACACCAAAGATAAAACCACCCACCAGGCCGCCCCAGCCAAAGGTACCGCGTACGTAATACATGGGGTTTAGAACCGGATCACCCCCCAGACGGGTAGGTACCGAATACTTAAGAACCACCATGCCAATGGCTACGATAACAATGGATAGCGCAACTGATTTAGCCAATTTGGCGTCGCCGGTCATGTGCGGTTCACGAAAACCCTGGATCATGCACCAGCGGCCGCGTTGCATGGCATAACCGATAGCTGCTGCCAAAAGTAACAAACCTGGCAATGAGTTAATGGCTTCTTCATAATCGTCGCTGACAAAGTTGCTATAATAGTTGGCAAGCCAAATCAGGCCAATCAGCCCAGCAATACCAACAATAACTTGGGCGATAAAGGGTATTTCAAAGGTTTTTGAACCACCTCCGCCCCAGGTGATGTGCTCCATCTCTTTGTAGAGAAGCCACAGACCGAAGATAGCGCCCGGAACCAGGCCAACCCACATGGCAAAACCACTGGCAGAGAGATTACCAATGGCATTATACATACCGCCAACATTGCAGCCGCCGGCCAGCGCTGCGCCAATACCCATGAGCACACCGGCGATCACTGCCTTAATATATTCGCGCACAGGCGGAAAACGGAAGGCAAACTGCCCCCCCAAACAGGCAGAGATAAAGGCGCCCGCTATAAGCCCTATACCAATGACAGAGCCGGTACTGAAAAGGGCTGACTTGGTTAGCATGATCATTCCGTCGTCATCCAGGTAGTCAATGACTGACAACACGCCTTCACCGTACAGGCCCAATTTGATAAGAATCCAGTCACCCCAACTGCGAAAAGCACCCACTGCCCCCCAAGGCCGCCACCACGTAGCAATAAGGATACTGAAAAAAGCTACCAGTATACCGGTAAAGATAGGGTTCCACTCATCCTGGCAGAATCCCTTGTACAAAACTTTGAATTTCTGCCATAGAATCTTGACGTCTTCCATCCCTTGAGCCTCCATGTTGATGTATAAGAAAGCGAAACGCCCTGTAACGTTAAGCCCGCATATAAACTCGAAAACGATACCGTTTGCCTGATTTTTTGTCAACAGATCAGCCTGTTGTCCGAGGAAATGGGCAAATAGTTTACTAGCCCAGTTGAGGAGGCCTAAAGACAGACAGGGCCCTGATAAACAGGGTAGACTGTACCCTTGGCAACGATCCTTTCTTTCCTTGACAAGAAAAAGCTTTCTCTTTAGATTGAATGAACTTTTAGCGAATTATCTGTTTGTTTTATCAACCTGTGCTCAAGGAGACAATCATGAGTGATGTAAAAAAAGCACCCGATGGTGTAACGGCTGATGCAGTTCTCGATGCAAGAGGTTTGAGCTGTCCTATGCCGCTTCTGCGCACCAAGAAAGAGATTGGCAAAATTCAAAGCGGCCAGGTTCTCCATGTTCAGGGAACCGATCCGGGATCCCGTAACGACATTCCTGGCTGGTGTGAACGTGCTGGCCACGACTATCTTGGTGAAAAAGAGGAATCCGGCTACATCAGTTTTTTCATTAAAAAAGGCTGATTTTCCTAATATCCCTTAACACCAAGGAGCTTTTTCAATGGCTGCCGATCCCAACAAGCTGGGGATTTTTGTGACCTGCCCCCAGAACATGCGTCATATTCTCGGTCTTGCCGAAGCCGCCAAGCGCGCCGGCAAAAAGGTGAAAGTATTCTTCACCTTCAAATCCATCCACCTGACCAAAAGCCCAGAGTTTTATGCCCTCTCCCAGATTTGCGATGCAGAGGATATTGCCATCTGCGCCGACAGCTACATCTGTGAAGGGTATGACAACGTCAATGACATTCCCCGCGGCATGACAGACAAACAGATGCGCACCCAGGCTTTTCACGGCGCCATTCTGGATGAATGCGGCAAATATATTGTCATGTAGGAGAAACGATATGGAATCTTTGAAAGTATATATTTTGATAGCCAATCGGGTCTACAATGACGGTATCCGCTCTGGTCTTGGCCTTGCAGTGGAAAATCATTACGCCTATCCAGTAATTATGAACGGTGAATTCCCCCGTATGACCAACTACATGGCGGAAAATATCGCCTGGATAGCCGACATGGAAGGCGAAGTATTCAGTTGCGGCGCAGACGCACCGGAAGACCTGCCTGAGGGCACCACCATCACCAATATTTCTCTGGAAGAGTTGGGAGAACGGATGCGGGAGGCTGATTTCATTATCCCCTACGGTCTTCCCAAACAAGCCCATGAGCCACCGCCAGCCTGCGGCGAATAGGAGAAGCGCAGATGAAAATTTTACAGGTTTACCGTTCTGAACCCAATGAAGATGTAAAAAAGCTGGTTTCTATCCTCAACCGGGACCGGGACGCGGATGAGTTTAAGCTGTATGTAGACAGCCCAGACTATGATACCTTGCTGCAAAAGATTTTCGCCAACGACAAGACCGTGTGCTGGTGGTAATTGATTTGCTGTTTGTGTTTTGTTCAGGCCCTGCCTCTTACTAGGCAGGGCCTTTTTTTTATGTGTATTCTCAAAATCCTTTCAGTTCATATCCAGTTCCTGCATGATACGGTTGTGAAAATAAGGCCGGAACTGTTGTATTTTTCTGTTTTCCCTACTTGGATGCACCCGGTTGGTCAACAGCACCACCACAATTTCGCGCTTAAGATCCATCCAGAACGAAGTACCAGCATAGCCGAGATGGCCAACACTGCCAGGTGAAAAGTAGTTACCGCTGCTTGATTGACCTGGTGTAGGCCGATCAAAGCCCAGGGCCCACAGACCTGCCTCTGTTTTGTAGCTCAGCGCTTCACGAACAAGACAACTCCTCAAATTAGGGTGTGCTGCCCTGTCCTGCCAGATATCAACGAGCAACATGCAGAGCCCAGCTACTGCTTCCACCCGACCAAACAATCCGGCATGTCCTGCAACACCACCCATAAGCCAGGCATGTTCATCATGCACTTCGCCGATAAGCAGACGTTGGCGCCAGGGGCACAGTTCCGTAGCCGCTACCTGCTCTGAATTGATATTGGCTTTCCCTAGAGGCCGGAAACTTATATCAGCCGCAAGACCGCAGGGACCTGTTATTCTACGATTGAAAAAGGTGTCCAGACTGCTGCCACTCAGTTCTTCCAAAATCCTGCCAAGCAGCATATAGCCAAGGTCACTGTATACGCATTGGGATGCACTAACATATTCCAACTGTTCTTTTTTAATCAGCTTAAATAATTTTTCCTTATTCTCCTGCCTCTGCATTGGAGCAAAATTTTTGTAGTATTCACGGTATGCAGGCAAGCCGGATGAATGGTTGAGCAGATCAACCAAACGAATACCCCGCCACTGGGAAGGATAATCTTGGCAGCATGTTAACTCTGCCACAGGCCGTGCCAAATCCAGTCCTCTTTGGCCGACAAAGTCTATAAACCCCAGTACTGTACACAAAGGTTTGGTCAAAGAGGCTAAGTCAAAAAAGGTACGGCTATTTATCTCAACTCCCTTACCGCCTGCTTGGGTGTGGCCGCATGATGCAACTATCTTTTTCCACGTATTTTTTCTATTATAAGCAACCATTGCCGTTGCTCCAGGATACACTCCTGTTTCCACGCCTTCCCAGCAGAGTGAGGAGAGAAAAACATCTCTTTGTTTTTGCATGGTTATTAAAGCCTGTTTTTCTAATTATTTATTTGATTTTTCGAGCATTTTAAGATATATTAACAGGTCTTGAAAAAAATCAGAATACAGTTTGTGGATACGTTGTGAAAACCTTTGTATGCTCTTTTTTTCCACCTTTCCTACCCAAGTAAACACATCTGGCTTTTGAAAAAATATACTTTTTTATCGATAGGTTACATCTTTAATCCACCAACAAACAGGCTCAATAGAAAACAATAAATAATAATATAAAAGGATTCTATTATGGCTTTGCATTGCACAGTGCATTGTGACGATATTCTTAAGGCGGTTGGCGCGCAACAAAACATAACCAATAAAAAAGGTAATATGGCCATTCTCAGCAATATTTTGCTTGAGGCGGCTGACAACCAATTAATTTGTACCAGTACAGATCTGGAAATAGGTTTGAAACTAATCATTCCAGCAGAGGTTATCGAAGAAGGCAGAATCACTTTGCCAGCAAAAAAACTTTTTGAACTCGCTCGGGAATCAGGTGGAGCAGACATCACCTTCAAGGAACAGGATAATTCCTGGGTGGAAATAGAAGCAGGCCCAAGCCGCTATCGCCTTGCAGGTATGAATGCGGAAGAATTTCCCCAATTTCCATCTTATAATCAGGAAGCCCTGGTCTCGCTTGACAGCGAAGTGTTGGCCGAGATGATTGATAAAACTTCCTTTTCCATCGCCTTGGATAAAGAGAGTGTTTTTTCGTTGACCGCGGGCCTATTGCAGAAATATGAGGAAGAAGACAAATTTTTTCTGAAAATAATCACCAGTGACGGCCACCGACTCACAACCATGAGCAGAGAGGTAGACGCTAGTCTGCGTAACCTTGAGATTGGCCCATTCACCCTGATTCCCCGTCGTGGTATTCAGGAAATCCGCAAGTTTTGTGAAAACAGGGATTCCTTCCTCTTTGGGGTGGAAGATAAGCAGATTGTCCTTCAAGGCGAACAGTCGCTTTTGATTGTTCGATTGATGAAGGGTGATTTTCCTGATTTTGCAACAGTCATTCAAAATATCTCCAGAGACAATCAGGTTGGTATCCATAGGGTCAGGTTTCTTGAAGCCCTGAAAAGAATGAATCTCTTTAGTGAAGATATTTTTCACGCCATAAAAATAACACTGAC
>CAZEIT010000161.1:0-5818 GCA_964512515.1 uncultured Desulfobulbus sp. | reverse complement strand
CGCCTCCTTCATATCAGCTCTAATCTGATCTGAACTGAAATATGCAGCTTAATTGCGCAGTATCAACAAGGATTGCGAAAAAAAGCCATTGAAATGAAAAGTATCTTTCTTCAAAAAAACAAGACCAAGATTGTCTGTACCATCGGCCCTGCTTCTGATTCCCCGGAAATGCTGGAGCGGATGCTTGAGGCGGGTATGAATATTGCCCGGTTGAACTTCTCCCATGGTGATTTCCAAGAGCATGGCGAACTGATCAAACGTATCCGCGCCGCCTCCGACAAAACCGGCAAGGATGTGGCTATCATGGCAGACCTGCCTGGCCCAAAGATCCGCATTGGCAATTTAGCCGAGGAAGAGGTCGAACTGGAAAACGGTGCGCTCTTCACCCTCACCACTGACGAGGTGTTGGGCGATGCCAGCCGGGTAACTGTTACCTTAAGCGAATTGCCGCAGGTGGTACACCCTGGAGACATCTTATTTATCAACGACGGCCTGATTCAGGTGCAGGTGGAAGGGGTTGAGGGCACCAATGTCCGCTGCCGGGTTCTGGTAGGCGGTACCCTGCGTTCCCGCAAGGGCCTGAATCTGCCCAATATCGACCTGGGCATTTCCGCCTTCACCGCCCACGATCGTAAATGTATGGAGTTTGCCTGCAAGCAGGGAGTGGATGCCATCAGTCAATCCTTTGTCAACGATGCAGCCGATATCCATGCTGTGCGTCAGGCAGCCGAGGAAATAGGCTGCAATCCCATGATCATTGCCAAGATCGAGCGGGCTCTGGTAGGAGACAAAATTGACGACATTCTGGCAGTCTGCGATGGGGTTATGGTGGCCAGGGGGGATTTGGGGGTGGAAACACCTATCGAAAAAATGCCTATCCTGCAGAAACGCATTACCGCCAGGGCCAACCTGTATGGTAAACCGGTTATCACCGCCACCCAGATGCTTGAATCCATGACCACTAATCGCCGTCCCACCAGGGCTGAAGCTACGGATGTGGCCAATGCCATTCTAGACGGCACCGACTGTGTCATGCTCTCTGAGGAATCGGCTTTGGGTAAGTATCCGCTGGAGGCGGTGCGCATGCTGGTGCAAATCGCCATTGCCACAGAGCCGCATAACAGTAAAAAATACTATCGTCGCCAAACCGACCATACCTTTGTTAATGACGCCGACGGGGTCGACTTTATCACCACCAGTGTCGCCAACATTGTCGGCCAGAGCAACGGCACTGCCGCCATCCTCGCCCCAACCAACAGCGGCTTCACTGCACGAAGACTGTCGCGCTACAAGCTGCCAATCTGGATTCTGGGCGTGAGCCAGGACAGGCAAACCTGCAAGCGCCTTATGTTCTCCTATGGCGTGTTTCCCATTTTGGAGCCGGCCCATCCTTCCGACTGGTCGGATTTTGCCCGTGACTACGCCCGCAAATACAACCTGCAAGGCGAATGCATCATCCAGACCGAAGGCCCTTCACCAGAAAATCCGCATCGAAACCACAAGATGGAGATTATTGTTCTGGAGGAAGGCTGCTGGGGCCTAAAAAGCCAAGTCCAATAATAAAGCCCCTTTCCCAGCAGCGGGAAAGGGGCTTTTCTGCTTCAGCGTATCTGACAGATTATTTGAAAGACTGGGGCTTGGCTGTCTCGCCAACCGTCTTTTTCAATGCCAGCAAACCAGCCTTCTGATCGGCATAGACCTTGAACAGCCGTCCAGAGGCGCCTTCCTCCTTGCGCCAGGCCGCTTCCTGCAGATCGATGCGGGCGATGATGTTGTCGATATAGAGTGAAAACTGCATAGTGTAGAGCGATTCCGGATAGTCCTTGTTGATCTTTTCCTTGAACAGCCTTTTCAAATCCTCATATTTGGGCAGCATGCCAATTGGGGTGGCAATGGCCTGTACATCGCCATGGGCGTAGAGTTCCAACCAGCCAAGCCAGACATGCACATCCCGTTTTTCACCCAGAAGACCCTTGCCGTTACTACCCCTGGCCTCGTGGGTAAGGAAGTAATTGAGACCAGCCATGATGGGTTTTTGCATCATGGCACTATTGGTGTAGAAATCAAACTGGGCCTGCAGATATTCGGCCAGGGGCGCGGCCACAAAGGGAGCATTCGCCCAGGGCTGCCGGTTGACCCCGGTGGCGCCCATCTCGGTGGCTGTTGCCTTGGATACAATGGAGGCACCGATGGCAACACCTTCATCCATGTTTTTGGCGACCCAAATGGGCGGCATGGTATTGCTGTCGCGGCCAGAGTAGGTGATGACCTTTACCTGCACGCCAGCCGGATCGGCATTGCGGGCTGTGTCATGATTGGCAATAGCCTTGGCCAGCAGGGTGCAGCGTGAGTTTGGGTGCGACATGGGCACATCGGTCATATCTTTTGTCCACATGCCCTGGTAGTTGTTGCCCCAGGCGGGTATTTCCTCGCCATCTCCCTCCCACCGGGGTTTTTTATGCTCATCCACCAAAACGTTTGAGAAAATCACCTCGGTGCCGGGTTCGCGCAGACAATGCATCAGATGCGGGTCGCCTTCTTCGTTCACATCCTTCAGGATGCCGAAAATTCCGATCTCAGGGTTGACTGCCCTGAGGCTGCCATCTTCGGCAATCCACATCTGGGCCAGATCGTCGCCAACAAAGTTGTCGCCCACCATGGCGGTGGTGGTCTTGCCGCAGCCAGATGGAGCCGCGCCGGCGAAAAAGGTCAGGCGGCCGCCTGGGCCTTTGAGCCCGGTGATGAACATGTGCTCGGAAAGTTCCTTGCCCGGGAATTTGTAGAGGGCGCTGTCAGTGGCAAAGCGGTGATTCCCCTTTTTCATCATCAGGGTATTGCCGGCATAGGTGCAGTAGGTGGAGTAGGTGGTCTGCCAGCTGCGATCCATGTAGATGCGCACCTTGTCGATGTCTTCGGAGCGGTTGCTGCCTTCTGAATGCAGGTTGGTGAAAAACTCGCCGCGCCGGGTCACTTCTTTGTCAAAATCGGCAAAGCAATTGCGATACAACAGCTCTGCGGAATGGAGCACATAGGTGGAGCTTGACATTTCAATTGCCGGAATGGAAGAATGCGCACCCACCGGCCCGCGGCTGTAGAAACCCACAAAAAGGGTTTTGCCGCGCATGAGTCCGCGCATATAGTCGCGCATATAGGCGTAGGAGGTCTCGCGTGGTTCCTTCTTGGCAAGCGATGAAATGCCTTCATCCTCATTGACAATGTAGAAGGTCTGATTGATCATGCGGCCTTGATCTTCAGGAAGATCAAAGTGGATGGTATGACCGGCCATGGCCAGTTCGCTCTCCTCACCTTTTTCCAAACTCATTTTACGGATTTTGGCGCAATCCTCCTCGCTGCCGGTGTTGATGAATACCGCGTCCGGGTCGCACAGGGCAATGGCATTGGCAACCTTGAGCAGGGCTTCTTCGCAGCTGATACGGCCAAGCCTGCGCAAATGCTCGGGACTTAGTTTTTGTTTGAACAGTTCCTGTGCCTTGGCAATGGAATCAATTCCACCCAAGTCTGACAAAATATCCACACCTTGTTTATACTGCAGCATTGTATCCTCCCCGGATAAGATGGAGTAAAAGCAAACGATTTGCTGATGATATTTTATTACACTTTTATACCGCTTTGGAAAAATGCGCAATTAGCACTTCCCTTTACCTGGTGTTTTTTCAGCATCTTGACGAACCTGGCATGGCTGTCTGGGCAAATGCACGACAGTGCTTGCCAGAAGAAGCCTGGCTGGTGTAAATATACGAGCTTCATTTGCAGGACAGAAACCGTGCCTGTACCCTGCACTAGGGCCGCGCTATTGTCCTTTTCCGTTTTTTTGTGAGTACTGACATGGGTTTTCGCTGTGGTATCGTTGGCCTGCCCAATGTGGGCAAGTCCACCATCTTCAATGCCTTGACTGCCGCCGCCATCCAGGCGGAGAATTACCCCTTTTGCACCATTGAGCCCAACGTGGGTATTGTGCCGGTGCCGGATGAACGGCTGGATGTTTTGGCCGGCCTTGCGCACACCAAGAGCAAGATTGCCACTCAAATGGAGTTTGTCGATATTGCCGGGTTGGTTAAAGGAGCGAGCAAGGGCGAAGGACTGGGCAATCAGTTTCTCGGCCATATTCGCCAGGTGGATGCCATCATTCATGTGGTGCGCTGCTTTAACGACGACAACATCATCCATGTAGACGGCAGCGTCGATCCCTTGCGTGATGTGGAGGTCATCTCCACGGAACTGATCCTGGCTGATCTTGAAAGCGTGGAAAAACGCCTTGTTAAATCAAAAAACCAGGCCAAGTCGGGCAATAGGCAATTGCTGGCCGAGGTGCAGTTGCTGGAACAGGTGCTGGCGCATCTCAACAGGGGCGAGCCTGCCCGCACCTACACCGGTAGTGAAGGACAGGATATGCGGGTCTTGCGCGAACTCTGCCTGCTTTCGGCCAAGCCGGTGCTCTATGTGGCCAATGTGGATGAAGGCGATTTGGCAGAAGGCAACGCCCATGTGCACGCCCTGAAAGAACTGGCGGCATCTGAAAAAGCGCAACTGGTCCTGATTGCCGGGGCCATCGAACAGGAACTGGGCCAGCTGCCGCTGGAAGAGCAGCGAGAATACCTGCAGGAACTGAATATGGCCGAGCCCGGCCTGCACCGCCTCATCAAGGCAGGCTACAGCCTGCTTGGCCTGATCACCTTTTTTACTGTGGGTGAGAAGGAAACCAGGGCCTGGACCATCACCCAGGGAGCAAAGGCGCCCGCCGCGGCCGGGAAGATTCATTCCGATTTCGAGCGCGGCTTTATTCGGGCAGAAGTGATCGCCTATGCCGATTATGTGGCCTGCGGCTCGGAGGCGGCGGCCCGCGACAAGGGCCTGATGCGCTCGGAAGGCAAGGAGTATGTGGTGCGTGACGGCGACTGCATCCTGTTCCGCTTCAACGTCTAAAGCGTAGAAAACGCCATATCGATTTGTCCATGTCTGTTGCAAATCAAGGAGGCCCTGTGACGCATTCATCCTCCCAAACGGCTAAACAGGTCTTTATCCGAGATCTTAAGGAAAATCAGCAGATTAACGATATTTTTCTGGTCAGCCGATTCAATCTGGCGGAAACCAAGGCAGGTAAACCCTACCTTGCCCTGGGCCTGATGGATAAAAGCGGCGAGATTGAGGCCCGTCTCTGGGACAGGGCCGAGCAACTCGCGTCCCTGGCCCAGGAAGGCTCCTTTGTTGCCGTGCAGGCCACGGTTGACCAGTTCAACGGTCAACTCCAGCTCAAACTGCTTACACTTGCCACGGCCAGCGAGGAAACACTGGCGCTCAACGATTTTTTTCCGACCAGCCGCAGGCCGCAGAAAGAAATGCTCCTGGAATTGAAAAAACGCATCAAATCCATTCAGGATGATCCCCTGCGGCGCTTAATGGCAACAATCTTCAAGGGCGACACCCTTGCCCGTTTTGCCCAGGCTCCGGCTGCAAAAAAGATGCACCACGCCTATCTTGGCGGTCTGATCGAACATACCCTGTCCATGGCGCACATGGCCGAGGCCGTAGCCAGGCATTACCCGCTCATCAATGCGGATCTGCTGTTGGCGGGCGTGCTTTTGCATGATCTGGCCAAGATCGACGAATTTGACTGTACCCGCCCGCCCTTCAACTATACCGACCGTGGCCGCCTGGTTGGCCACCTGGTGCTTGGGGTGGAAATGCTGCGCCGGGCGGCGGATACTGTGGAAGGTTTGTCACAAGATACGGTTGATCAACTTGCGCACCTTATCCTCAGTCACCATGGCCAACTGGAATTCGGCTCGCCGGTACTGCC
>CAZEIT010000160.1:0-5837 GCA_964512515.1 uncultured Desulfobulbus sp. | reverse complement strand
CTTCAATTCCCTCAACGCCTCGGCAGCCGCAGCGGTGATCATGTTTGAGAGCGCCCGCCGCAGGCAGCCCTGCAGCGACCAGAAATAATCTATTCCCTCCCTTGCCGTATCTCTCCGCATTTTTGGTATCTCGTATTCTGCATTTATAAGCAGAGTCATCAACTTTTGCTGCGTTTCTTCTGGGCCTTGGCCAAGAGATCGCCAAAGGTGCCCATGGATACCGGCTCCCGTGGCGGTGGCGGGGCGTATTCCACCTTTTCCGGCCTGCTCTTGCTCTCCTTGGGCTGGTAATCCTCGGGCGCAAGCGAGATGCGCTTTTGGGCCATGTCAACGCCCTCAACCTGCACGGTCAAATCCTGGCCAATTTCGAGCACCTCGCGTGGGTGATTGAGCTTGCGACCAGAGCCCAGCTTGGAGATATGCACCAGGCCGTCAAGACCCGGCTCCAGGGTAATAAAGGCGCCATAAGGCGCAAGCCTTGCCACCCTGCCCTGATGGAGCGAACCCACGGCATAGCGCTCGGCAGCCTGATCCCAGGGGCTGGGCGTTGTTTCCCTCAGGCTTAAGGAAATGCGGTCGCGCTCCCAGTCCAGGCCCTTGATAATCACCTCCACCTTTTGGCCACGTTCGAGCACGTCTTCCACCCGTTCGGTCTGGCCCCAGGCCAGTTCGCCAATAGGGATCAGGCCATCCACACCGCCAATATCCACAAAAGCGCCAAAATCACGCAGGGACGTGACTGTGCCGCTGATCTGCATGCCTGTCTCCAGTTCCTGTTCAAGGCGCTGGCGCTGCTCCTGGCGCTGCTCCTCCAGCACTGCCCGGGCAGAAACCAGAATATTGCGGCCCTGGCTGCCAAACTCCATGATCTTGAAGGTAAAGGTTTTGTCCAGGTATTCTTCTGCTGATTCCACCCGGCGGATATCCATCTGCGAATAGGGGCAGAAGCAGCGCTGCCCGGCTATCGTTACCGAGAAACCGCCCTTGATCTCGGCGTTGACCGTGCCCTCAACCGGAATGCCGGCATTAAAGGCCTCCTCCAGTTCGCGTGAGGTGGTTTGGCCGGAGCCGAGCCGGGTAGTAAATATGGTTTCGCCGCCCCGGCTGGAAAGAAAGTAGACCTGCAGACGATCACCCACCGCTACCTTGAGCTCTCCGGTCTCATCGCGCAACTCAGCCGCGCTGAGCGCCCCTTCGCTCTTGCCGCCCGCATCCACAAACACGTTCTCGCCGCTGATACCGACCACAATCGCCTCTACCCGGTCGCCGGGTTGCAGGCGAGTGTGATGGTTGGTCTTTTTTTCCTCAAACAGTTGATCGAAACGTTCCTCTTCCATAATCGCACAACGCAACTTTGTGCTGAATTAAGGCGCAAAACAGGGCAATGATCAGGGTCTGAAACAGCGCTGCCCGCACCTGCCAGGGTATCGGTGGTGCTTAAACCGAATTTCGCTTTCTTTCAAGAGAAGATGCATAGCGTCGGCCCAGTACGGGCTTGGCGGTATGCACTTCATACTGCCATGTCTAAACAGCACGCCAAATTGGAAAAAGCCGCCTGCCTGGCCGTGCTGGGTACCGGCTCGGATGTGGGCAAGAGCATTGTTGTTACCGCCTTGTGCCGTATTTTCAGCAATATGGGCCTGAAAGTGGCCCCCTTCAAGGCACAGAACATGTCCAACAATTCCGGGGTAACGCCGGAAGGGCTGGAGATGGGGCGGGCCCAGATCGTGCAGGCCGAGGCCGCCCGCATCGCTCCGCACACAGACATGAACCCGGTCCTGCTCAAGCCGGTAAGCGATGTCGGCTCCCAGGTAGTGTTGCATGGCCGCCCCTGGATGGATGCCACCTCGCGCAGCTACTACCAGAAAAAAAGTGAGTTGTTCGTCGAAAGCAGCCTTGCCCTGGACAGGCTGCGCAGCCAGTACGAACTCATTGTCATGGAAGGCGCGGGCTCCTGCGCCGAAGTCAACCTGCTGGAGAATGATATTGTCAACCTGCGGGCCGCTGCCCAGGCCGATGCGCCGGTTATCCTGGTGGCCGATATCGATCGAGGCGGGGTCTTCGCGCAGATTATCGGTACCCTGGCCTGCCTTGAGGCCGAGGAACAGGAACGAATCAGGGGTTTTATCATTAACCGCTTCCGGGGCGATCTTTCTCTGTTCAAGCCTGGTATCGACTGGATCAAGCAACGCAGCGGCAAGTCGGTATTTGGCGTGCTGCCCTGGTTTTCTCACTTCCACATCGAAGCAGAAGATGCAGTGGTGATCGAGCAGCCTGCAAGAAAACTGCCCAAGGAGGCAAAAGAAACGCTGATTGCGGTCATCCGGCTGCCGCATATCTCCAATTTCACGGATTTCGACCCGCTGGCCCGACTGAATGGCTGCTCCTTGGTCTATGTACGCGAGGTGCAGGATTTAAATTCCTGTGCAGCGGTGATCATTCCGGGCAGCAAGAGCACCCGCAGTGACCTGGCCTGGCTGCAGACAAGCGGCTGGGCAGAGCAGCTTGCAAGCTACCACAGGGCAGGCGGGCATATTCTGGGCATCTGCGGGGGGTTTCAGATGCTGGGCGAGCAGGTGCACGACCCGCAGGGTTATGAGGGAGATGCAGGCAGCAGCACAGGCCTGGCCATGCTGCCGGTAAGCACGGTTTTGCAGAGCCCGAAAACCACCACCCGCACCAACTTTTTCTGGGATGGGGCCGAAGGTTTTGGTTATGAAATCCACATGGGCCGCACCGAGGCCCCTGCAGACTGCGCTATGCTGCGGGTAGCGGCGCGCAACGGCATGCCGTGTGCGGATGCGGATGGCTGCCGCAGCAGCGATGGCCGGGTGCTGGGTACCTATGTGCACGGTCTTTTCGACAGCCCGGCCATTACCCGCAAATGGCTGGACAGCATTGGTCTGCACTCGGTAGTGGTTGGCGAGGATCAGGGTACGCTTGCGCGCGACCGCGCCTACGAAGAACTGGCCGCCCATGCCCTGAAACACCTGGATATGCAGGCCATTATCGCCTTGCTGCCGCCTTCTTTAAGGAAACCCCTGCCATGATCCACGGCCACGGCGGAAACATCTTTGCCCTTGCCCGGGAATTGGGCTGCCTGCCGGAAGAGCTGACTGACATGAGCAGCAACATCAACCCCTTGGGCTCGGTACCCGGCTTGCTCGCCCATCTGCAGGCACATGTGCCCAGGATTCAATCCCTGCCCGAGGTGGATGCTGCCCAGGCCTGCGCTGATCTTGCCGGCCTGCTTGGGCTCGATGCGGCCCATATCCTTGCAGGTGCTGGCACCACCCAGTTCATCTACAGTGCTTGCTGCGCCCTGAAGAGCAAACGGGTGCTGATTGTGGCCCCCACCTATAGTGATTATGCCGACGCCTGCCGCCAACACGGGCTTGAACCGGATTTTTTCTGCACCCGCGCGGAAACAAACTTCAGGCTCGATCTGGGCGAGCTTGAGCCACTTTTACCAAACTACGACACGCTTTTTCTGTGCACGCCCAACAACCCGAGCGGCCATTTAACCCCACTCGATGAGCTGGCCGCTCTGGCTCAGCGCCACCCAAAATTGCGCTGTATTCTCGACATCTCTTACCTGCCCTTTGCCGAGCCCATGCTGGCCGGCAGCCTCGGGATGCTAAAGGCCAAAAACCTGCTCGTGCTTTGGTCTGGCTCCAAAATCTTTGCCATACCCGGCCTGCGCACCGGCTTTCTCATTGCTCATCCGGATATCCTCACCAGCTTTCAGCACCTAGCCCAACCCTGGAGCCTGAGCACCCTGGCCCAGGAGGCTATGCATTTTCTGGGTGCGAACCGGCTGGCAGTGCAACTCTTTGTTCAGCAAACCCACCAGTTTGTAGAGGCAGAGAAAGCGCTCCTGTATAAGCGGCTACAACACAGCCCCTTGCGCCTGATCTTCTCCAGCACCTCGTTTATGCTCATCCAACTGCCACCGCACCTTAAAGCGGAGCAGGCGCGCAGGGCCATGCTGCAAGAACGCATACTGATCCGCAACTGTGACAACTTCCACGGTCTGGATACGAGCTACATTCGTGTGGCCCTGAAAGACAGCGCCAACAATGCGCGCCTAGCCAGTGCCCTGCTCGGGCTCTGTGAAGGCGGGCAGGCCGCATGAACGCGGACTTGCTCCACTGGGCAGCGCTGCCCTGCGCCTTTCTTCTGGATCTGCTCCTTGGCGACCCGCCCAACTGGCCCCATCCCATCCGCCTGATGGGCAGCGCCATCACCCGTGCAGAACCATGGTTCCGCAAGTGTTTTTCCTCGCCGCTCGTAGCCGGAGCCCTGTTTGCGCCTGCGCTCATCCTTACGGCCTTTGTCATCGGTCTTGTTCTCACCTGGCTGGCCTGGCAAGTCCACCCATTTGCCGGTTTTGTGGTGGAGACGGTGCTCCTGTTTTACTGCCTTTCCGCCCGTTCGCTCTACCAGGCCGGTATGGAGATTCATGGCCTGCTGATGCAAGGCCAGGTGGATGCGGCGCGAGATGCTGTGCGCATGATAGTAGGGCGGGATGTGGATCAGTACGAAGGCGATGACATTGCCAGAGCCACGGTGGAGACCGTGGCAGAAAATGTGGTGGATGGCGTGCTTGCCCCGCTTTTTTTCGCGGCCCTGGGCGGTGCGCCGCTAGCCTTTGCCTACAAGATGACCAATACCCTGGACTCCATGGTAGGCTATAAGAACGAGCACTACCTGTACTTTGGCCGCGCTGCGGCCCGCATTGATGATGCGGCCAACTGGCTGCCCGCCCGCCTGGGCGTGGGCATTGTCAGCCTGGCCGCACTGCTGCTGTCCAATGCCTCAGCAAGTCTGGCCTGGCGCACCGCCTGGAAGGAAGGTGGCCGCCACAGCAGCCCCAATGCCGGCTATGCCGAGGCTGCCTTCAGCGGCGCACTTGCACTCAGGCTCAATGGTCCGAATTATTACAGTGGGGTATTGGTAGAAAAACCCTGGCTCGGCGCAGCCTTTAACCCAGTACAAAGTGCAGATATCGTCCGTGCCTGCAGCCTGATGATGGCGGCGTCTATTGCAGGAGCGGTGTTGTACAGTATGTTGAGGTGGATATTGTTGTGAACTAGAGAAGACAAGATGGAATATCAGCAAGACAGGATATGTTTGCCTGTAGATTTTGTACTAAGTGGTTTTCAACAAAACTCAGCACCATGCTTTCATTTTAATGCAATATCAGTGCGATACTTAAAAAATACTTTATCATGGTACGCCCAACCTTCTTCCTTTATTGTACGTGGGAACAAAAGGGAAAGTTGGCCGAGTTTCGTCTGAATCCATGGAGATAACGAGATATTTTTTGTAACTATTTGATTTCATTGTATTTATATAATGGTTTAGGTTTTGTTAAGAACATTTTGCACTGTTAGAACTCATGCTGATTGAGGAAGAAGTTGGGCGCGCCGGAAAGTACGTAGAGGAATTACGGCTCTCTGTGCACGAGCTGAACATACCGAACAACAGCCGTACGCGGGCCGCAGGTTCATGTTTTGCGATTGCCCAGGAGCATCACCACGCAATTGTCCGGCTGAGCGAGTGGAAATTGTTCGCCGCTGCCTTTGCCCTTATACGCATAGAATTTGAAGCATATATCCGCGGGGAGTGGCTATCGCAATGCGCAAGTGATTCGGTCGTTGAAGCATTTCTTCAAGGCAAAGAGCCGCCGAAAATTGATTGCTTGCTCGCCGAACTAGAGATGCTGGGATCCTTCAAACAAAACGTGCTCTCGCAAATCAAGCAGAAAACTTGGAAATCGATGTGTTCGTATACGCATACTGGAGGGCTACTCGTGCAACGATGGAACACCGGGG